>NZ_DKHR01000049.1:0-19415 GCF_002453835.1 Psychrobacter sp. UBA6739 | reverse complement strand
ACCAGATTGGTGGCATTAATAAACGCATCTTTAGCAAACATCTCAAATGAGATTGCCAGCACTTGATTCCAAACAAAACGTGCAGAGCCGACAAGATTATTTAAAATAATCTCCTGCTCAGTATTAGGCTCCAGCCTAAATTTATACGCTTTGTTGATTTTCATCTAACACTCTTTATAAGTTACAAGGCATTATAATAATTAATTATTCTACCAGATTCAGGCGCATATTATGTAATTTAAACATTAAAAATGATGCGAAATTCACCGCCACCCTAATGTCGGATGGCGTCCTCTTTCGCGGTTTTGATAGTAATAGACAAAAAAAGGGCAGACATTGCTGTTCGATATAGCAATGCCTGCCCTTTTTCTTTTTTAACGTAATTGACTGTCTTTGCTACCGCGCCGGTTGAACAGCTCAGCGGCTCTCGCCTCTTGTTCAAGTTCTGTCTGACAGCTGACGCAATGCTGAATACCAGGCACTGCTAACCGCCGTGCTTCTGGAATAGGCTTGCCGCATTCATCACACGTCTCGGCACTGATGCCAGTTGGCAACGCACGTCTTGCCCGCTCTAATGCATCATTTACCGTTGCATCCATTTGCTCATGCTCAGCACCATCTCTTGACCAACCACCTGCCATAACTCTATCCTATTTACGATAATTAGATATTACAAATCGCTTTAATAACAAATAGATGGGGTTGTTTATAATTAATTGCAACCTACTAGAGCATGCCTCAATCTGAAAGTATGCGAATAAATACGCTAAATAATGACATTTCCTAGCAAAAAATCACATGGCTAACCTTTTGGCTGTAGCTCAACCACTTGCCCGCGTACCCCGATACTGGCATCACTCATCAGACAAACATAGCCTGCCATGATATCTTCAGGTGTTTTTAGGCTCATAGGACTCTCTCCTGGATAAGCATGGGCGCGCATATTGGTACGAGTGCCACCAGGATTGACACAGTTAAAACGTAAATTAGTTGTATTCTGTGTCTCTTGGGTAAAGATATCACTCATGCCTTCTACGGCTTGCTTGGACAGCGCATAAGCACCCCAGAACGCGCGAGGATGTGTACCGACCGTGCTAGAGGTGAAAATAACAGAGCCATTCTCAGCATCTTTAAGTAGTGGTAGCAGTGCTTGGGTGAGCATAAACGTCGAGGTAAAGTTCACCTTCATAACTTGTGCAAAAGTATCGACGTCATACATCTCAAGTGGGGTTAGCTGCCCAAGCATACCCGCATTGTGCAAGATGCCATCGAGCTGACCGACTTCTTTATTAATCAACCCCTCTAACTGCTGCATTTCAGCATAGGTTGCCCCTTCTAGATTCATCGGTAGCATGGCAGGCTGTTTGCCACCAAGACTTTCAATCTCATCATAAACATATTCAAGCTTGCTGCTGGTACGTCCCAATAACAGGACTGTCGCTCCATAACGAGCATAAGTCAGCGCGGCAACGCGGCCGATACCGTCACCTGCCCCCGTGACCAAAATAGTCTTACCATCTAAACAATTATCAGATGGTACAAAGTTGCGAATATCATTATGAGTTAACGGTTGAGTTAGACTTTGAACGGTTTTCTGGTGGTCTTGCTGACTAGCTGACTGGTTAATATTGTCACTCATGGCATTGCTCACTGCTTATCGTTTAATAGTTGGGATGCTAAGTATTTATCGTGTTTCTTTAAAAACATAGAGTGTGGCGGACTCGATTTATAATTTTATTTATAAATAGTCAAATTTACCAGAAGAGAGCAACAGTTTATTTAATTGCTCAGGCGTATCAGTAATATAATCTGCACCCCATTTCTTTAGGTTTTTTTGATCTTCAGGCGGAATATAACCATAAGCAGCTAGAATCGTCGGCATGCCAGCGGCATTACCAGCTTCGATATCACGGATATGATCGCCAACATAAATCACGCTTTCAGCGGCGCCGCGAGGGATACCAAGCTTCTCTAACGCCGCATACATAGGCTCTGGATCGGGTTTTGAGCGAGACACATCATCAGGACAGACCAAAGCAGAACAGCGCCCGTCTAACTGCATCTTGTCTAGTAACTTCTCTGCCAGATAACGCGGCTTGTTGGTCACAATACCCCATGGCACCCCTTTTTCTTCAAGAGCAGTCAACACATCTTCTAATTCAGCGAACACACAACTATCGACGCATATCTCAGCTTCATAATCATCTAAAAACTGTTGGCGAAACTCCTGCAAAGCTTCTTCGCTAACCTCAATTTGATCGTTATGACGTAGCATCAACTGTACCATCGCTGAAGCACCAGCAGAAACTTGCTCGCGAATTTCTGCTTCAGGGGGTGCTTGCCAATCATTTTCGCGGCTCATTTTACCGATAATACGGACAAAATCAGCAGCCGTATCGATTAATGTCCCATCGAGATCAAATAAAACCGCTTTTACAAATTGGCTCATAGTGAATGCTCTTAATATAGATAAGGTGTTGAGTGAAATAGTATGGCATGAAAACAACCAAATACGGCATTCAGCTTAAGCCAGTGGCTTGTGTACTGCCATCATGTAATTGACATCGACATTTTGAGCCAGCCAATAGCGCTTGGTCAGCGGATTATAATGCAAGCCAATGATATCTTGACGTGTGAATCCAGCATCAATTGCCATTTTGTCTAGCTCAGCTGGCGTAATAAATTTGGCATAGTCATGAGTGCCGCGATCGAGCAAGCGCAATACATACTCTGCGCCAACGATGGCAAACAGATATGATTTAGGGTTTCGATTGATCGTCGATAATACGCAGACACCGCCTGGTGCCAATAACTCAAAGCACGCCTGCACAATCGAGCTGGGATCAGGCACATGCTCGAGCATCTCCATGCAAGTCACTATATCGAACTGACCTGCATGAGTTTTGGCTAGTTCTTCTACTGGGATATGCTGATAGCGCAGCGTCTCATGTAAAGCGCTTTGCTCTGCATGCAGCGCTGCCGCTTTTAGGTTTTCGGTACCCAAATCAATCCCTGTCACATCCGCACCGCGACGTGCCATAGACTCTGACAATATACCGCCGCCACAGCCGACATCGAGCACTTTTTTTCCAGCCAAGCCTGTTTCAGCCGTTTTATGAATATCTGTATCAGCACTGTCATCTTGATAACTGCGCTTGACGTTTTCTTCTATCCAATTTAGACGCAGTGGATTTATTTCATGCAAAGTCGCAAGTGCACCCGTCTTACTCCACCATTCGCTTGCCAACTTATTAAATTTGTCGACTTCGCTAGGATCTACATTAATGGCGGTAGCCGTTGTATCATCAAGACTGCTGTTTGCTTGCTCATTCAAAGAAGGCGAGGAAGATAGAGCTGAGCTCATTGCATTTTTCCTTTATTGTCATTATCGTTGTAATCATATACAGTGCACAATTATGTACCTAATATTAGCATGAGAGCGGCAGCTTTGTCGTGAGTACATCGTCACCGATTGTGAATGGTCTTAGCAAACGTTCATACTTTCTGTACCGTTTTTTTAGAGGATAGATGCTTCAAACAGCTTAGAATCTAAATAATAAAACGCTAAAAAAACTCCTAAAAACACGGTGAAATAAGCCTTAAATAATGGCTCACAGCTTTACAACCATTAGTTAAGAATCGGATTCACAAGCGACCATGTTTTACGTTATTATAGTCGATACGTCGCTATAGTTCGATTATACTCGACACTGTCTCGTTTGGGCACTTTAAAAACTTGTGCGCTGTACCCAAAACCATACGATACTAAAACATCTCAACAAACCCTAAGTTTTCACACCTCAAGGATAAAGTATGAAACGTGTCATCACACTGACTGGTCTGGCCATGGCCATTGGACTTGCCACTATGGGCGCACAAGCTGCCGACTATGTCGCCGGAAAAGACTATCGCGTGCTAGACAATCCAGAAAAAATCAGCGGTGATGCTATCATTGTTCGTGAGTTTTTTTGGTATGGTTGCCCGCATTGTAACGTTCTTAACCCACATATGGAAAAATGGGCTAAAAACAAAGACAAAGACGTTGCCTTTTTCAAAACGCCAGCAGCGCTTAACCCTGTCTGGGAAGCGAACGCTCGTGGTTTCTATGCCGCTCAGCTGCTAGGGTTTGAAGACAAGACTCATGACGCGCTATTTGATGCCATTCACAAAGATGGTAAGAAAATCTTTGACCAATCATCATTAAGCAAATGGTATGCATCGAAAGGCGTTAATGAGAAGAAATTCAATAGCCTTTATAATTCATTCGCCGTTGGTACGAAAATTGGTCGTTCACAAGCAGGCGCTAAGCGTTATCAGCTCTCTGGTGTGCCAGCAGTCGTCGTGCAAGGCAAATACGTTGTCACTGGTGAAAGTGCCACTGTACCTAAAGTCGTTGACTATTTGGTTGACAAAGTGCGTGCTGAAAAGAAATAAGTTAAGTACTAATATAAATTAAGTACCGTTATAAATTAAGTACTGTTATAAATTAGGGACTAGCATTTAGGTACAAGTGTCATTTGGACATAAATGCTCTTACCCATAAAAAAGCCAATCACTTGATGATTGGCTTTTTGCATTTGCAGACTACATTAGTTTATAAGTGGAGATATTGTATAAATAGTGGTCAAAGTTATTTAGCCGCTATCATCTTATTATTTTTCTTTTTTCAATTGCGACAAAATAGTGACTTCACGAATATAACTGGCTAAATCTGCTTTAGACTCTGCCATCAGCTCATCATCTTGGGTATGTTTGGCGTACTCAATCCACAACAATAATTGATACATACTATTTTGTTCAGATGCTTGGTATTGTTTAACGAACTGCTTAAGCGTCCCTTCATCATTAATATTTAAACGCTCAAACCAACTTTCTATTTTTGAGACCTGCTCTTTAGGGAAAAACGCATCAAATAATGCTTTTACCAATTCGTGGCGGTTTTCTTCACTAATCAGCTTACCAACGCGCTTGGTTTGGCGAATACGAGCATTAGCGCTGGTGATATCGGCCAATGCCATGAGTTCTGCCATAAAATAGTCACTAGCTGGCAGATTTTTGAGCTGCTTTTTCGATAAGCTGGCAAGTGGTATCGACAACTTCTGCAAGCGCTCATGGGCTTTTTTGAGTTCAGTGCGCGAGACGCGCATATCCTGTTCTTTCCAGTCAATCATAAAAGCTTTCCAAAATAATAAATAATAAAATTAACAGGGGCATGTCCTCATTTTAGGAATAGTCATAAAAATGAAGATATGCCCCAGTGTTTACCAATAACTACCAACGATTTTTTTCACGATGTTTCGCCAGCACTTTTATACTTTGCGGCATAACATCGGCAAGACGACGTTGTAAATTATCGGTGATGAATACTGAACGATGCTTACCACCAGTACAGCCAATAGCCACTGTCACTGTATGGCGGTTATTGTGTAAAAATTCGGGCAACCAACGGGTTAAAAACTTATCTATATCATCAGTCATCTCAGCCACTTCTGGATAGTCGGCAAAAAATGCGGCAACTTCCGTGTCTAGACCTGTCGAAGTACGCAATTCAGGATTCCAATGCGGATTCGGCAAAATTCTCACATCAAAGACAAAATCTGCATCAATAGGACTGCCATATTTAAAGCCAAAAGACAGCAGATTAATCACAATCTGATTGTCCACGCCGACATGTTCACGCAAGCTGTCTTTCAATTGATGAATATTCAAATTGCTGGTATCGATTCTGATATCGGCATGACCTGCGATAGGCTCTAACAGCTCCACTTCTTTTTTAATCGCGGCAGGTAGATTAAAAGCAATGTGCTTGGCATTGTCACTATCGATATCCTGCGACATCAGCGGATGTACGCGGCGTGTCGCATTAAAACGTGCTATCAAAGTGCTTTCTTGCGCGGTCACATACACCACTTTGACCGCATGCGCCCCGTATGTTTTTTTTAGGGATGCATGCATCTCTGCAAAGTTGGATAGATCCGCTCGCGGTGTTCGAATATCAACACCAAGCGCAATACGACGAATCCCACTTTCATTGACCAATTTATGCGCAGCATCCGGCAATAAGGATAACGGTAAGTTATCAATAGAATAATATCCTAAATCTTCTAAGATATTTAATACTGAGGTTTTACCTGAGCCTGAACGCCCTGATACCACTAGGATACTGAGCTTATCGGTTGCTATTTTACACGCTGCCTGCTCAGATTGACTGTTATTTTCACCCTGACTCACATCCATGATTCACCCATTCTAGTCCATTGCATCCTGCAAATTACTATGTCACAACGATTGATCCACCGTCACCAATTGATTGTCTAACAAACGTGCACGTCCTAGCCAAGCAGCGACTAAAATCATCAAACTCTCATTTTCTGCATTAAAAGTTACAGTATCATTAGTGAGTGACTCTAGCGTATCGGTTTTAATGTCTAAATAATCAATAATGAAGCCAGCATCCGTAATACGCTGATGCGTTTCTGCTAGCAACGACTGAACAGCTTGTTGGTTCTGTTCACCTTTTTCTAACTGCTTTGCGAGATATTGTAGCGCTTGATGGATAACAGGTGCTACCTCACGTTCAGTAACACTTAAATATTGGTTACGCGATGAAAGCGCCAAACCATCTGCAGCACGGACAATAGGTGCCCCTATAATTTCAATGGGATAACTTAAATCACGTACCAATTGCTTAATAATCGCTAATTGCTGATAATCTTTTTGTCCAAAAACAGCAATATTCGGTTGTACGATATTGAACAGTTTAGAGACGACAATACCAACACCGTCAAAATGGCCAGGGCGTGATTGACCACATAATTGAGTGGTAATAGCTCCCGCGAGAACGGAGGTTGGCGGCGGTAAGACTGGGTACATCTCTTCAATACTGGGCGCAAACACATAATCAGTATCGACTGTTGCTAGCTTAGCGACATCCTCATCAAGCGTGCGAGGATAACTATCAAAGTCTTCTCCCGCGCCAAATTGAGTAGGGTTGACAAAAATACTAACCACCACGATATCAGCATGTTGCTTGGCTATTTTTACTAATTCAAGATGACCAGCATGCAGATTGCCCATCGTTGGCACTAAAGCGATGCGCTGTGGGCCATCTTGATTGTCATTTTTTTGTCCACGATAAGACTGTAAAGCCGTACGCAATGCGGAGATATGATGATGAATGATTGGCATGGTTAACTATTCTTCTACTGATAATCGTAAAAACTAAAATGTTAGCTAAACTGGTGCTGCTCGGTTGGAAAACTGCCTTCACGTACTGACTGCTGGTAAAGGGCAAATGCGCCTTCGATACTGTGCGCGCTATTACGTTCATCAGTCAAAAAGTCATGAATAAAGCGCGGAACACGGCCGTGCGTCATACCTAGCATGTCATGCATGACCAACACTTGACCATCCGTATCCGCACCAGCACCAATCCCAATAACTGGCACTGCGACGGCTTCCGTCACTGCTTTTGCAAGCTCAGCAGGTACGCACTCTAACACTAGCAGCGCAGCACCTGCCGCAACGACTGCTTTCGCATCAGCAAGCAATTTATCAGCCGCTTCGTCACCACGACCTTGGATTTTATAACCACCAAACACATTGACTGATTGCGGTGTTAATCCTAAATGCACACAAGTAGGCGTCCCTGCTTGCGCCAAAGTCGTGATTAAATCGCAAAGCTCACTACCACCTTC
Organism: Psychrobacter sp. UBA6739; assembly: GCF_002453835.1. Lineage (NCBI taxonomy): Bacteria > Pseudomonadati > Pseudomonadota > Gammaproteobacteria > Moraxellales > Moraxellaceae > Psychrobacter > Psychrobacter sp. UBA6739. The sequence continues at coordinate 11,718 of NZ_DKHR01000049.1, read as the reverse complement.
AATCTTAATAACATGCGCGCCCGCCTGCATCAGCTGGCGACTATTGGCAACCGCTTCTGGTAGGGTGACATAGCTCATAAATGGTAGGTCAGCCAAAATCAGCGCGTGTTTATTGCTACGGGCAATATTGGCTGTATGATAAGCCATGTCATTGACAGTCACGGGTAACGTTGAATCATGACCTTGCACCACCATGCCCAAACTGTCACCGATTAAAATCGTATCAATTTCTGCTTTTTCCATCATGCGTGCAAACATCGAGTCATAGCACGTTAAGCAAGTGAACTTGGTGCCGTCTTTTTTAAATTTTTTTAAAGTAGATAACGTCGTCATATGATCCTCGATTAACCTTTAGTATCTTTTAGCACCTTTAGCTGTCTCTAGCTATTATTCTGATTATGATCAAAACTTTTAGCAATCGTTTGGTATAAGTGTTTTACTTTAAAAGAGGTGAACGCTGTCACTCTTTTATAATAGATTGGCTACAGTAGTTTTAAGCCTGTCCAATCTTTGCTAGGCGGATAGTCATTTATCGACTTGCTAGCAATGATAAGCGCTGGGGTTAACTCTCGCAGTGGTAATAAGACAAAATTACGCTCAAACAATCCAGCGTGCGGTACGGTTAATTGTGGCTCAGTGATTTGCGCCTCACCGTATAACAAAATATCGACATCCAAACTACGCTCACCCCACCGCCGTATTCGTGAACGCTTAGCTTCTTTTTCTAACTGTTGACAGTAAGCAAGCAACTCAAAAGGCGGCAATATCGTCTCAAACTCAGCGACGGCATTAACAAAATCAGGCTGATCTTGCGGCCCCATAGGCGCTGAAGCGTAAAACGAAGAAACACGAACCGCACGTATTTGATTATGCTCTTGCATCGATGCGATTGCCTGCTGCAAATGTTCTACTGGTGAACCCAAGTCGTTAGACAAATTGCTACCCAAACCTACGTAGCAGGTTACCCAATTCGCGTTGCCCGCATCATTAGTAATATTAGACATTGTCAGTACTAGGCTGGCGACGGCGACGTTTCGATGGCACAGGGCCTTTATTGTCATTCATACTACTCGTACCAACATTGCCGTTAGCAGCTTGGCTGGTTTTAGCAAACTTTGCTTCTGTCGTTTTGGCTGGTTTTTTAGTGCTTGCAGGTGTCGTAACCTTCGCCACTTTTTTGCGCTCAGCCGTTTTTTTAGCCGGAATATCTGTTTTATTAGTAGGCTGGGCTGCGGGCTTAGGTGCTTTTTTTGCATACTTTGCTACAGCTTTAACATCGTTGTTAGTCGTTACTTGCGTCTCTGTATTACTAGCAAGATTTATACTATCTACACTCGGCTGACGACGGCGACGCTTATGCGGTATCGGCTCATTATTCATACTGACGAGCGCTGGCGATCTTGCTACCGAGCGAGCCACAGATGAAGGCATGACCTCTGACTGTGTTGCTTTTGGCTGCTGAGCTTGATTTGAGCGATCAGGTTTACTGTCAGCCTTACTACTATAAGAGTTGGCATCAGAACTGGCATCCTGATTTTTTAGTGCTTTCTCAGCCGATACATTCTTATGGGCAGGTTTTTTCTGCGCCGCCTCTTGACGACTATCAGGCTTATCGCCATTTGATAGCTGCTTCTGTAATGGCGGCACGACTTTTTCATGCTCGATTACAAAGAGTGGGGCAGGCTTGGAATGATGGCGTTTATTTGCCGCTTGGTTGCTGCTATTGGCAAGGGATAGCAGTCGTAACTGAGCAAGCTCATGACTGTCTTGACTTACTTGCTGCGATTCATAGTGCTTGTTGTTATTGCTACCAGATTGCTTAACAGAGGGTGATTGACTGGCAGCGCGGCGACGGCGTGCTGGAATATTTGACGGGTCATTTACCATATTCTGATCATTCCTACCCTGCTCAGCAGTATCATTGGCTTTGCTGTGCTTGGTATTTTTTTGATGAGATATTGAGTGATCGATGCTATTTGACTCTGAATTTTGATGATTACGCCCACGACCACGCTGCGCTTGTTGCCCTTTTTTATAGGCACCGCGACGAATATTTTCATCAAAATCATCAATGGCTTGCTGCTGCTCTCGTTCAGACAATGTCTGATAGGTCTGCCACCAATCGCCCATACCATTGGTCGATTCTGATAATGGATGCTCAGCATCACCGCATTGCTCACGCAATAACAAAAAGTCAAAACCTGCGCGAAAGCGTGGATGCTCAGAGAGCTGGACGATTTGTTTGCTACGCGGGGCTGCAAGTCTTGGCTGCAATATCCAGATATCACGGATAAACTGCTCTGCAAATTTAGGAATCGCGGTCTTGATACGTTGACGATCAATCACTTTACCAGCAGCATGCATTTGCGCTTCAGCAAACGGCATATTGCGCTTCTTGGCTTTTGCCAACTGATGCAGATAGTTTTCCCATAATAGCGCAGCATAAAAGAACGCCGGATTGATACTTTTGCCCGCAGCAATACGTTTGTCGGTATTAATAGCGACTTGATTGACCAGTGCACTTGGCTCAGATGGTGGGTAGATGATTAAGCTATCAATCGCCCCTGACTCAAACAATAGCGGCAATAATGGCACCAGATAACCACCGGTAAACATTTTCTGGGTTTCATCATAGAGACGATGCGGTGATATTTGCTCAAGCAATGCCCAGTTGCCATCATGAAACTGATCGGCTAACTCGTCATCAAACTCAAAACCGAGCTTGGCTTTGAAACGTAAAGCACGCAACAAACGTACTGGATCTTCTTCGATACGCACTGGCGCATGGCCGAGCAGACGAATGATTTTATTATCAATGTCGTCAAGCGCACCGCAAAAATCATGAACCACACCTTTAAGCGGTTGATAATAAAGCGCATTAATAGAGAAATCGCGACGAGAGAAGTCTTGTTTGATATCACCCCAAACATTATCACGCAGGATCATACCGTCTTGATTGGTATTAGCATCATTGGTTGGTGGACCACGGAAGGTAGCAACCTCAATCAACTCACGGCCTGAATACACGTGCGCCAACTGAAAGCGGCGACCGATAATGCGGCAGCGCTTGCCAAAGACGTCTTTGATCTCATGCGGCTTGGCATCAGTGACAGCGTCAAAGTCTTTTGGACGTAAACCCAATAAGGTATCACGCACGCCGCCACCGACGATATAGGCATCAAATCCAGCTCGGTTTAAGGTGGCAATCACTTCAGTAATGGAATTGGGTAATTCAGATTTATTCAGTTCTAACTGCTTGGCGGCACGCTCGGCCATGCATCTACTCCTCGCCGGTATTCTTTAACCACCCCTGATGAACACAGCGTTTATCAGGCGGATGTACCTGCTAGTTTAACAAATTTTGCGCCTAGTAGGTGTGTTATGACTGATACTTACGTGCTATTTTGTCAATATTGGGGTTAATTAAAGCAAAATATTGCCCTTAATCTTGTACGCGTAAACGTCCTCGATTTTTCTCAACCGTTTTTGCACCAATACCTTTGACCTTTGCTAACTCATCCACTGTCTTAAAATCACCAAACATCTCACGATATAAAATAATCGCTTGGGCTTTGCTGCTACCGATACCGTTTAATGAAACGAGCTCGCCTTCACTAGCACGATTGATATTAATGGTGGCTTGGTCACGTACCTGTATTTTGGCACTTTCTTGCGCCAATAGATATTCATAAGCCCTTTGAGGATTATCAAAACAAGGCGCAGCTTGAACACTGTTCAACATAAAAACCGCCAATATTAGACTGAAAACAGCCATATTGACTAAGCTAACAAACGAGGCCTTATGATAAGCGTTCATGACGATCGTTCATGTTGTTTCGCTGCTTCCCACAGTGCATCCATCTCTGCTATATCACTATCCTCTAAACGCTTGCCAGCCGCAGCTAACTGTTCTTCAATATAACCAAAACGTGATTTAAATTTATGCACACACGTCAACGTTGCGGCTTCTGCATCAAGATTGAGTTTACGGGCGATATTGACGAGCGCAAACATACAATCACCCAGCTCTTTTTCAATATCGCTAATATTGGCTTTGCTTATGTCATATTCAGCAGCATCTTTTGATTTATCTATCAATTCAGCCTTTAACTCGGCAATCTCTTCATCTAGCTTATCAAAAGCACCGCTAACGCCTTCCCAGTCAAACCCTAACTTTGACGCCTGTTTTTGTACATCTTGCGCTTGCATGAGCGCACTGCCCGCTTTGGTATTGTCTAAACGACGTTTTGGTTTGCCTCGTGCCTCGCGCGCTTGCTGCTCCTCTGCTTTAATCTCATCCCAACGAGCTTTTACCGCCGTGTCATCTTCAAGGGTTTCAGCCTCAAATACATGCGGATGACGACGAATGAGCTTTTCTTGTAAAGTGGTGATAACATCGCTCATATTAAAGCGACCTTGCTCCGCATACATCTGACAATGAAACACCACTTGCAGCAGTACATCGCCTAGCTCGCCTTTGATATCCTCATCGTCATCGCTTTGTACCGCTTCGCCTAGCTCATAGGCTTCTTCAATCGCATAGAGAATTAGGCTGTGATTGGTTTGTTTTTTATCCCACGGACAGTCAACACGTAGCCGTGCCATCAAAGCCAATAAATCGTCTAATTCACCACTAGCAGTTGGCGTTCCTTGTGCTGGCGTAGGCGCTACTATTTTATTGTCGAGAGTATTCATAAGGGAGGCTCTTATATTTTTGCTTATCGTTCAATTTAGCAGTTAGTGTATCATTGAACCTTGATTGGCTTATAATTGTGCTATCTATTTTATTATTTTACCACTGCACACGCGCAAGGAATTTTATCATTATGTCTACGTCTGCGACCATTCGTTATCAGCCAGAAACTGCATTTAATCCCATTATTATTGATTCATTTAAAGCTTATGATATTCGCGGCGAGCTTGGGGTAAATCTAAACGAAGCCATTGCTTACCGTATTGGTCGTGCTTTTGCACAGATTTTATTTCAGCGTTATGGTGCGGCGGTTGAGGCTCATGGCAATGATATGCTAAATCTAAAACCTACCATCGTTATTGGTAGCGATATTCGCCATTCAAGCGAGCAGCTAAAACAAGCGACTATCAAAGGTATGCTAGATGCCGGTATCGACGTGATTGACTTGGGCATGAGCGGTACAGAAGAGGTCTATTTTGCCACCAGTTATTATCAGGCATTGGGTGGTATTGAGGTCACAGCCAGCCATAATCCTATTAACTATAACGGCTTAAAATTGGTTAAGGAACATTCAAAACCAATCAGTGCTGATGATGGTTTGGCAGAGATTCAAGCATTGGCAGAGTCTGGGAAATTTACCGCTACTAATACTCTAGGAAAACTGCAATTATTAACTGATAAAAGCGCTTATATCAATCATGTCATGACTTTTATCGATACCGATAAGCTCAAACCCCTCAAATTAGTGATTAACTCAGGTAATGGCAGTGCAGGGCCTGTGGTTGACTTGTTGATTGAAAAGCTTGCACAAGCTGGTGCGCCAATTGAAGTGATTAAACTGCATCATACACCAGATGGTAGCTTCCCTAACGGCATCCCCAATCCAATGATTGAAGCCAATAGAGTGGCGACTCAGCAAGCTGTTTTGGAAAACAAAGCAGACCTTGGTATTGCCTTTGATGGTGACTTTGACCGCTGCTTTTTGTTCGATGAACATGGTGAATTTATTGATGGCAGTTACATCGTCGGCATGCTCGCTCAAACATTTTTGAATAAGCATCAACAACAAGGGCAGAATGAGTCAATCGTTTACGATCCACGTGTCATTTACAATACTGAAGCCGTGATTAAAGAACATAACGGTAAGGCTGTCATCAGTAAATCTGGTCACTCTTTTATCAAGCAAGTGATGCGTGATTCTGGTGCAGTTTATGGTGGCGAGATGTCAGCGCATCACTATTTTCGCGACTTTTTCTACTGTGATAGCGGCATGATTCCATGGCTACTAACCATTGAGCTATTATCGATTACTGGCAAGACACTGTCAGAATTGGTCAGCGATTATATTAAAGCCTACCCAAGCTCAGGCGAGCTAAACTTTCATCTGACGACTCATGATGCGCCAACGATTATTAGCGCAATTGAAGCAAAATTTAGCAGCGAAAACCCAACCAAGTCGATACTTGATGGTTTGAGTTTAAACTTTGGCGAATGGCGTTTTAACTTACGAGCTTCAAATACAGAACCGCTTATTAGATTAAATATCGAAAGTCGCGGTGATGAAGAGTTATTAGTCACTAAAACAGCAGAGATTCAGCAATGGCTTGCTAGCCAAGGTGCTATACCAGCGTAAACGAATACGATTTAATATGGGTGATTTCGATTAAAAACCAAAAAAAGCTCGCTGATAATTATCAACGAGCTTTTTTGATGACAGAAAAACTGGAATAAAGCTATTTAGACCGACCAATACCCATATAATCGCCTACCAGACTATCGATCTGCAATCGAGTCAGTGCATTTTGCGCATCAAATACTGGCATCGCGTGTTGATTAAGCTTGGCAATATCTAGTTGATCTTGTTGCGACCAACTAACGATAAAAATCGCCTGTGCGGCACTTAGCTGCTGATAAGGATTATTAATCAATTGCAGTAATGATTGCTGCTGATAAAGCATGGCAAGTTCATCTTGTGCTTTGTCGCTATACACCAAAGTACGAATATTATAAGACCATAATAACGCTAGTAATGGATGTATGGCTGAGCCTGCGGTACGTCCTGAGCCTGATTTATAACTACCTCCCCAAATCATCACCGTTTTATTGTCAATAAAACCATCAAAATATTGCCAGAATTTGCGGAATATCAGCTCTTTTTGATCTTCGTTGATGTGCATGACTGACTGCAGCAGCGGCATATCTAAACTGTGCGTTTGGCTAGACTGCTGCAACTTAGCCAGCTCGGTCGGTAGTGTGTTACCACCAAAGCCCCAGCCTGCTTGCAGATAACTGCTGCCGACACGCGCGTCTAGCCCCATGATACGACTGACTTGCTTAATATCTACCTGTTGACTGTCCGCCAAGCGTGACATCTCATTCATAAAACTCACTCGCGTCGCCAGCATCGCCATGATACTGCTACGGGCAAACTCTATCGTTGCGATATCAGCGTGATGAGCGGCACGCGCATGCTGCATTAACGGCTTCAATACTTCTAGATGCTGGCTACTGTTGGCTGTTTTTTCACCAAGCAACCACAGTGAAGGATTCAACATTGAGCTATAAGCATCACCATCTTGCAAGAATACAAACGGCACATAGTAGACCCATGCTCGCTGCAAACGCTGAGACAATGCTGAGACAACCCCTAGTTTCTCGATGCCACTTATAATCACGGGTAACGATTGCTGATGGCTGTGGTTGAAGGCAGTAATCCAGCTGGCTTCTGCCCATACTGGCTTGATACTGTCTAAAAATAACCAATAAAGCGCAACGGTGCTTTGGTCGTCAACCTTACTAATCTCATTGCTCTCATTGCTCTCATTGATGTGACGACTGTCACTAAAATTTGTCGTTTCATAATATTGTATTAACGTGTCAGCGCTAGCCGGTAATGCTGTACTAATTATAACCTGCTGCTGCTCATACATCTGCCACAGTGCTTGTAAATGATGCTCAAAGCCGTATTGTTGTATTTGCTGCGTCAATAGCTCAATATCTGCATAAAGATGCACGCGCTGACCTAGACTTGCCAGCACCACGGCGCTAGTAATGGCCTCAATGCTATGACCAATAAGCACACAAACTTGCTTGCTTGCAGTGCTTTGTGGTTTAGATTCATGCGTATATTTAGGTGTATTGTCATTTATAGAAACAGCGCTCATGCGTTCACCTTTAATGATTATCGACTTAGTAGCAAAACGATCAAGACAACTGCTGAATATGTTTTAACAGCTGGTTAGTGGAGCTGTCAAATTGGCTCTCGCCTGCTTTCTGCATGGCATCATGAACGGACTCTGCCATCTGCTTACCCATCTCAACGCCCCATTGATCAAACGGGTTAATATCCCAAATGCTGGCCATGACATAGACTTTATGCTCATAAAGTGCAATCAGTGCTCCCAAACTGTGCGGCGTTAGCTCGTCGATAAGTAGCGTGGTTGAAGGCTGATTGCCACGGTAATATTTGTATTTATCAGCGGCAGAAGCTACTTGAACCTCAGACTCTTGGAGCGCGGCATTACCAAAAGCTAGCACTCGGCTCTGTGCTAGACAATTGGCCAAAGACAGCTCATGCTGCTGCTGTAATGGCGCATTTTGCGATTGACCACTATAACGGCGCACACAAGCAATAAAGTCACAAGACACTTGCTGTGTGCCTTGATGTAGCAGCTGATAAAAGGCATGCTGCGCATTGGAGCCAATCTCGCCCCATAAAATCGGGCAAGTATCATAATCAATATGATCACCGTGCTGGGTGACCGATTTACCATTACTCTCCATCTCAAGCTGGGTTAAGTAGCTTGGTAAATAGCTGAGACGACCATCATAGGGCAATACGGTATGAGCATTTACCTGTAAAAAGGTACTGTTCCAAACAGCCAGTAGCCCTAATAATACGGGCAAGTTTTTTGCAAAATCAGCCTGAGCAAAATGCTCATCCATACTATGGGCACCGCTTAAAAATTCTTTAAACCCAGCCATGCCAATACGAATGGCAATAGCAAAACCAATCGCTGACCATAAAGAAAAACGACCGCCAACCCACTCCCAAAGCTGTAGCTGATGCTCAGGATGAATACCCCACGCACTCATTTTTTCACTGTTAGCGGAGATACCAATAAAGTGGCGGCGTAGCACACTGTCTTCAGTACCTGCATGCCGCTTGGCAGTGGCAAGCAGCCATGACAATGCTGTCTTGGCATTGGATAACGTATCAACGGTACCAAAGGATTTGGAAGAGATAATAAACAAGGTGGTTTCAGGGTTTAAATGCTTGAGCAAATTATCGAGCTGAGTACCGTCCATATTAGACACGAAATGCACCTCAATATTCGTATCTGCCCACTCGTCAAGGGCAGTAGCTGCCATCAGTGGTCCAAGATCAGAACCACCGACGCCGATATTCACTACATCGGTAATCGCCTTGCCAGAAAATCCGCGCCACGTACCACTACGGATACGTTCAGATAGACGCTCGACTTGGCAAAGGCTCTGATGAACATCGGCAACCACTTCTTGCTCACCCACTTGTAACTGTACCGTAGCAGGCAAACGTAACGCCGTATGCAAAGCAGCACGCGCTTCACTGGTATTGACCATAGCGCCCTGCATAAGCGCATCAATCCGTAGCGACAACTCACAGCTTTCTGCTAACTGCAAAAGACTTGCCAGTACCTGCTCGTCAATACATTGCTTGCTATAATCCATATATAGCGCGCCAGCTTGCATGCTAAAGCGCGTTGCACGACTGTCATCTTGTGCAAACAAGGCTGCCAGTGACCATGGCTGCTTCGCTAGCATTTGTAGTTGTTGCCAGTATGTAGAATTACGAGCACTGTTATAAGCGCTATTACCCTTTATCTCAGCCATCAGCTATTCATCTTCTGCTAATTGCTGCTCGGCAAAATAAATAAATGCTTGCATGTATGAGCGCATATCGCCTGCATCATAGCTGTCGCCGCGCATGGTCGTGACATTAACCCCATATTCGCTAATCAAGGCATCAATCGCATCGGTCAGTTGAATCTCGCCACCGACGGAGGCTTTGGTATTGGCTAGATAATCAAAGATATGATTGCTAAACACATAACGACCAACGACGGCTAAATTCGAAGGGGCAGCGGCTAAGTTGGGCTTTTCTACAAAACCTGCGACTTTAAAGCTGGCATTAACATCTGCTTTGTCATCGATATCGCCCGCATCGCTATACGTTTCACTTAATTGGGCGATACCGTATTTTTGCACATCCTCATCAGCCACTTGATCGACCAATATCTGTGAATGGCTATCTTTAGCAAAGGCATCAATCATAAAGGCCAAGTTATCAGCAGCCATATCGCCCGTAAAAGGATCGAGCACAACGTCGGGCAATAATACAGCAAAATCATGCTCACCAATAATGGGGCGAGCCGCCAGTACCGCATGTCCCAAACCTAATGGCTTACCTTGACGTATCATCGAAACCGTCACATCATCTGGTAGCCAGTTTAAGCTATCCGCCAGCTCGTCTTTACCTTTATGACGCAGTTGATTGTCCAATTCAGCATTGACATCAAAGTAGTTTTCAATGGCACTTTTTTGTGCATGACCGACTAATACAATATGCTTAATACCCGCAGCAATTGCCTCTTCGACCACATAATGAATGGCAGGACGATTGCCTAATGGCAATAGCTCTTTCGGCACGGATTTGGATAGCGGTAGCATACGGGTGCCAAAGCCTGCAACAGGGATAACGGCGTGGGTGATTTTTTGCATAATTTTTAAACTGTATTAAAGGAGGAGTGAGATAAAGGTTATATTTTATAAAAATCAAGCTAGATTATAACCATTAGGATTCATGCTTTGCCACCGCCAGCTATCTTGGCACATATCAGTGATGGAGAGTTTTGCTTGCCACTTCAACAGGTCTTTCGCTTTATCAGCGCTGGCATAACAGCTGGCGATATCACCTGCGCGGCGGCTAACAAACTGATAAGGAATGTCCTGCTCCGATACTTTGGAAAATGCTGCTACTAACTCTAAAACAGAAGTCCCTTTACCCGTACCTAAATTAATCGGTAAAAAACCTATTGGGCTTTTCTTATCTGAGCTGTGTTCTTCTACGCTGGTTTGCTGCTCTAAGTAACTAAGTGCGGCAACATGACCTTGCGCCAGATCAGTAACATGAATAAAATCACGAACACCAGTACCATCTATTGTAGGATAATCATTGCCAAAGATACTGAGCTTGGGTAGCTTGCCAACGGCTACTTGTGAGATATAGGGCATTAAGTTATTTGGGATATCATTAGGGTCTTCGCCAATCTGCCCTGAAGGATGTGCACCTACCGGATTAAAGTATCTCAAAGGGATGAGATTCCAGCTTTCATCGGATACCGCTAAGTCTTCTAGAATATGCTCGACCGTCAGTTTACTTTGACCATAAGAGTTGGTACAAGAACGCGGTGAATTCTCGTCAATAGGCAGCCTTTCAGGGTCACCATAAACCGTTGCTGACGATGAAAAAATAAGATTTTTGACATGGTACTCCGACATGACTTCTAATAAGGTAATAGTACCACTAACGTTATTGTCGTAATACATCAGCGGTTTGGCAACCGATTCTCCAACCGCTTTAAGACCTGCAAAATGAATGACGCCGAAGAACTTATGTGCTGAAAACACTTGTCTGAGTGACTCAACATCGCGGATATCACCTTCGATAAACTCAATGGGCTGACCGATAAGACTAGAGACACGATTTACTGCTTCGCGGCTACTATTGGATAGATTGTCGTATACGACTATGTCGTAGCCTGCTTGATGTAAGGCTATACAAGTGTGCGATCCAATATATCCTGCACCGCCTGTGACCAATATTTTGTTTTTCATAATATCGTCCAATAATTTCCGTTTATCTCTGATAGCTATTAAAACCACACCAATAGTCTTAATATCTCTATTAAGATCTTAAACAACCCAATCTATCTAGAGAACGTTAATATAGAGCAGTTGCTACTATAGTAAAACCCACTTAAAAG
>NZ_DKHR01000058.1:0-119660 GCF_002453835.1 Psychrobacter sp. UBA6739 | reverse complement strand
TTGAGGGCGGGGAGGAAGTCAAAGTTATGTATACCTATTTCGTCGCTGGATTTATTTGGCGGCTTTTCATTTTTGTATTTAAGGCTGTAACATGACCGTTACTCATACCTCTAAACCTTTTGAACCTATTATTACTTCTTTACTCGATAATGATTTATATAAATTTACGATGCTGCAAGCCATGTTGCATCAGTTTCCACAGACACATGGTGTTTATCGCTTTCGCTGCCGTAATAACAAAGACACGCTGTATCCATTGGCTGATATTAAAGAGGCGCTAGAGCAGCAGTTAGACAATTTATGTGAATTACGATTTTTAGAGGATGAACTAGAGTACTTACGTGGTTTGCGCTTTATGCGCTCAGACTTCGTTGACTATCTAGAATTGTTTAAGTTGAAACGTCGTTTTATTACCGTCAGTACGGATGATAAAGGTCGCTTATTTATCGATATCGAAGGGCCGATGATTCAAGCGATGTTCTTTGAAGTATTTGTACTCGCCATCGTTAATGAGCTGTATTTTGATGCGCTATCGAATGCCAGTGTGATTGAAGAAGGGCAGCGCAGATTGGATGAAAAAGTCACATTGTTGCATCAATATGCGATAGAGCAGGAAAAGTGTGATGCTAATACGCCGCCATTAATCATCGCTGATTTTGGTACTCGTAGACGTTTTAGCAAAGCTTGGCAAGCCCATGTGGTTGAGACTTTGCATAAAGCGGAACCAAAAATAGTGAGCGGTACTTCTAACGTGTATTTAGCGAAAAAGCTGGGAATGACACCAATCGGTACGATGGCACATGAGTTTATGCAGGCATTTCAGGCTTTGGATGTGCGTTTACGTGATTCACAAAAAGCGGCGCTTGAAGCATGGGTACATGAGTATCGCGGCGATTTGGGTATTGCGCTGACCGATGTCGTTGGCATGGATGCGTTTTTACGTGATTTTGACTTGTACTTTGCCAAGCTATTTGATGGTCTGCGTCATGATAGCGGCGACCCGTATATCTGGGGTGATAAGGCGATTGCTCATTATAAAAATCTTAAAATAGACCCAAGAACGAAGATTTTAACCTTTAGTGATGGCTTAGATTTAAATAAAGCTTGGGATTTACATCAGTATTTTAAAGGTCAAATAAAGACCAGCTTTGGTATTGGTACCAACCTCACCAATGATATGGGTATTACTCCGATAAATATTGTCTTAAAATTGGTTGAATGCAATGGGCAGCCGGTCGCTAAACTGTCAGACAGTCCAGGCAAGACCATGATTAATAACGACACGTATCTTGCCTATTTGCGCCAAGTATTTGAAGTCGATGAGCCAGAGTAATATTTTTTAAATATCGCTCTTTTCAGTGTTATCTTCTTCAGCGAAGGCGGCATCTAGTGCTTGCTGTACGGCATTGATACGGGTTTCGCAAACGCGATAAGCAGCAATTGACTCTTCCACTGTGGTCATCAGATTATCAATATCTGGCTCATCTTGTTGCTGTAATTCAGCGGCATTGGTTTTTAGAATATCATAAGCCGCCTTAAAGGTTTTTGGGGCGGCCTTTTTGCGTTTGCGAGTAGGGGTTGTCATAAGGTTTCCTAATTTTAAAATAAAGTCTTTGATTAAGTTGAATCGACGGTAGGTTGTACTTCTTATTTATTAATATTTACGTCAATAATCTGTGCTTTTGCTTTACCGTCCTTTAAGAGGATGTGCACCGTTTGTTCTGGATGGAGCTGCGTACCGCTGGTCAGTATTTGCTTGTCTTTTGCATCAGTAAGCATGGTATAGCCTTGCTTGAGCACCCGAGAAGGACGGTGCAGGAGCACAATATCACGCAGATGCTCGCTATCACGCTGTGCTTGTATTAACTGCTGCTGTGCCGAATGCATAATCGTTTTTTGGTTATTTTGACTGGCGCTAGTAGCCACTGTTAACTGCTGATAGGCCGCCGCTTGAATCTGTGTGCGTAGCTCACTGGTGAGTCTGGCGGCTTGCTTGACCTGTCGCTGGGCGCTTTGCTGAATACTACGCCACGCATAATCACTGTCTTTTTGCAGAGCGGTTAATTGACCAATCGTTTGTGATTGTATTTGGCTCAACTGGCGTGTCGTTTGTTGTTCAGCGGTGTTTAATTGACGCTGAGCAGCTTGTTTGATTTGCGCTTGGTATTGCAGCGTTTGAGTGACGAGCTGGGCTAAATGCGTCATGATAGCGGCAATCACCTTTGATGGGGTATCAAAGCTAGTATGCGCGACTTCATCTAAGATAACTTTATCACGCTCGTGACCAATGCCAACCCAGACAGGGATGGGCTGCTCGGCAACCAATGCTGCCAATTCATAATCATTTAGATAGGCTAAATCACCGACCGCACCGCCGCCACGAATAATGACTAATAAGTCTGGCAGGTGCTCATAAGTGCCGTAAAACTGCTGTTGGGCGTTAACGATTGCTTGGCGGATTTCGCTTGGCGCATGATTACCCTGAAAGGTCGCGTTATGATAATGGAAATGACAGGCACCTGTGCGCGCTAAGCGATCAGCGTCGGCTTGAAAATCACCTAATCCGGCGGCTTTTTCAGGGGCAATGACCAGCACATGCTCAATATCAAACGGAACAGGCAGCTGTTGATTCAGGTTTAATAAACCTTCTCCTGTCAAGCGATCGACCATCTCTGCATATTGCCGCGCCAAGTCGCCTAACGTGTAGCTAGGGTCAATATCTTCAATAGTGAGAGAGAAGCCATATTGCGCATGGAAGCCTGCGGATACTTTGAGCAATACCGTCAAATCACGATCAAGCGGCATACCTGTTGCGCGCTCAAATTTTGCTAAGACGCGTGCTGCTTTAAAGCGCCAAAGATTGCCGCGGCAGCTAGCAATGACCTTACCGTCCTCATCTTTTTCTGCCAATTCAAAGTAATAATGCCCGCCTTTGCTAGATAGATTGCGAATCTCTGCTTTTACCCATACACGGTGGTTAAAGGTCTGTTTGATAACCATATCAACGGCTGATAAATAGTCACTCAACCGCAGAACGGTATCTTCTAAATTGACTTCAATATTATTTTCTTGCTCAGCTAACTCGGCTTCCAAGGTCGCTAAATCTTTAGCAGGCGCTAATACCTTAGCTGGTTTCATATTTGACAGGTTGGGTTTGCGCATAATAATAGACCAAAAGTGAGGGAGCTTAAAAACGGGCTGTTTATAGAGTAAGAGTCATAAAAAATCAGAAAGGGTAGTTTACCCCAAAAGCGAGCACACAAAAAGAGAAGCCAACCCGTCAGCGACTAATATATTCCTATCGCTGATTGGTTGGCTACATACTTTATTAAATAACAAGATGCTTTATTAAATAACGAGCCGCCAAATAAGTGCTTTATGAAATAATAATTGTTTTATTGGCAACGAAAGTTGATTTTATACTCGTAATCGTCATCACGTGATAAGTTCGGCGAGCCCGTACCAAGGATCGTACCGAGGACGGCACTGGCTTGCCCAATCATCCGACCTGTATTTTCATCTAAAATACCGTTATAAGTGACTTTGTCATCGACGATAATAACTTGCTTACCTCTGCAAGTCTTTTGTGCGCTGTCTATCGCATTTTGCTGTGCTTTTACTTTGCTATCGGCGATGCCAGTCGTCTCATAAATAGAGTTGGCACGCTGGATAACTGGTGATGAAGGCGTAGTTTGGCAAGCACTTAGGGCGAGTGCTGCCGCCAAAGTAGCAGTCAGTGCAGCGGTTTTATTAATAGTATTCATAAACGATTCCTAATGTCTGTCAGTCATACATAAAGTTGAATATCGCAGCAAAGTTGAGGATACGCCATGCACGTATCAGTCCATAGGTGGCTCAACAACTATGATGAATCTACCCTATTCGGCTCTGGGGTGTCTAGTCGGTTATTGTGTGCGGTATTGCAGAGACCGCACATATTCATCATATATTCATAGGCGACGTTTACTTATGATGAGCGAAAATGAAAATAAGCGGTACTATGACACAGCAAATCACTTGAAATATAAACCATATCTAGGATAATTGACCTATTCATTTTTAATCAATAAGTAATTTTATGCCATTAATTCCTGCTCCTGCTGGCGTGCTCGAAGTCGACGCGCTTTGGCAACAAGACAATCCTAACAATCCAAATACCGATACAGTGGCGTTACTGTGTCATCCCAATCCGTTATTTGACGGCACGATGAATAATAAAGTGGTAACGACGATGTATCGCTTTGCTCGTGATAATGGTATGCACGTGATACGCTTTAACTTTCGCGGTGTCGGGCAGTCGACTGGCGAGCACGATTATGCGGATGGTGAAGTCGTAGATGCAATGACCGTGCTACAATGGATTGCAGAGCAAACCAATGCGCGCAAGTTATGGTTGGGTGGTTTCTCTTTTGGCGGTTATGTGACAGCACGGGTGGCTGAGCAGGTGCTTGAAGCCCCTCATATTTGGGGGCTAGGCGATTTTGAGATTACTAAAATCGCCCTTATTGCTCCATCCGTTGAAAAAAATGACAGCAGTGATATAAGCTTGCCAGCCGATAAAACGTTTGAGATTTATGGCAATGCTGATGAAGTGATTGACCCTGATAATATGCAAGCATTTGCGGAGCGATTGGGGATTGCTGTCAGCATCGTAGATGGCGCAGGGCACTTTTTTCATGGACGTCTGTCAGAATTGAAAGGCTTATTAGAAAAGCATACCTTTGGTAGCGACGCTTAGTTGTTACCTAGGGCGTGTCATCAATTAGCACATGAATACATTTAGTGGTCTTAAAATGGCTAAATTTTGCTAAACATCGTCAGAAATTTTGTCAATATGTTCATATTAACGGCAATTGCTTCCTTGTTTATCTACAATTTTTCTCATTTTAAGCCTCACAATCTAATTGATGACACACCCTAGTAATATTAGGATAGAGAACCGCTATTAAGTCATGAGCTCTGATCGCTTTACTTTGACGAGTTCATGCAGAGTCAACCATTACCTTACTATTTATTTTGTCTAATGATGAGTCGTATTATGAGTTTATCTCCATTGCAACGTTACGAGCAAGCCGTCAGTACAGATGAGTTTACTCGAGATGAGCAGCAATTTAAGGCCATGAGCTATCTTGATGAGATACATCATCAGCTCATCAATAGTGCGCCACAGAAGAAAGGCTTTTTTAGCTTTTTAAAGTCCAAGCCGACAGCACCAACGGGTTTGTATATGTGGGGCGGGGTAGGTCGTGGTAAAACATGGATGATGGACATGTTTTATGATTCATTGACCATTGATCGCAAGATGCGTCTGCATTTTCATCATTTCATGCAGCGTGTTCATCAAGAGCTAAATAAGCTGCAAGGTGAGAGTGACCCATTAGAAAAAGTCGCCGACATCATTTATGCAGAAGCGGTTATTATCTGTTTCGATGAGTTCTTTGTTTCTAACGTTTCTGATGCCATGATTTTGGGTGATTTATTTACCATGCTATTCAATCGTGGTATTACATTGGTCGCCACCTCAAATATTGAGCCATCAGGGTTGTATAAAGACGGCTTACATCGTGACCGTTTTATGCCCGCTATCGCTGAAGTGGAGCGTCATACTACGGTGATGAATATCGATTCTGGTATCGACTATCGTTTGCGCGTATTGCAGCAGGCAGAGCTATATGAATCGCCTATGACGAAAGCGAATCATCATTGGTTAGCCAACCGTTTTGCCAGTTTATCCAATAACCAAAAAATCAGTAATGAGCCGATTACGATTAATGGTCGCGAAATTAGAATTAACGCTCGCACTGAGGATATTTTATTCTGTGATTTCCGTCATTTATGTATGGAGCCACGATCAGCGTCTGATTTCATCGAAATTGCCAAGCAGTTCAGTACAGTATTGGTCAATGCCGTGCCTGCCTTAGACGATGACTTACGTGATCCGACCCGTCGGTTTATTTATCTGGTTGATGAGTTTTATGATCGCCGTGTTAAGTTGCTGGTTAGAGCACAGCAGTCGATTTTGGACCTATATCAAGGAGAGAAGTTGGCGTTTGAGATTGAACGGACACGCTCGCGCTTGCTTGAGATGCAGTCAGAGGATTATCTGCGCATGGAGCATCGGGTCGATGATGCGGCATAATCAAAGCCTCTTCATAGCCGATGATAATCTACAAGTTGTCGATTAAAGCACTCATGGTTTTTCATTCAAGTCACTCATACTCAATATTGGCATATATTCGTTTGACATAACATGTTTTTTGACAGTATCGAGAGCAAACCAAAGCATTGGTTTTTTGCATAAAAGATAATAATAAATAAGGAGCGGTAATGACTACATCCGACGAAAATGATAAAAAACTGTCGACCAAAGACATCACCACAGACAGTATGCCGATTAGCAGTG
This sequence comes from Psychrobacter sp. UBA6739, assembly GCF_002453835.1. Taxonomy (NCBI): domain Bacteria; kingdom Pseudomonadati; phylum Pseudomonadota; class Gammaproteobacteria; order Moraxellales; family Moraxellaceae; genus Psychrobacter; species Psychrobacter sp. UBA6739. The sequence continues at coordinate 113,257 of NZ_DKHR01000058.1, read as the reverse complement.
AAGAAATGATTGGTTGGATCAACTCAAGGCGCAGTATGGGCAATTTAGATTTGCCCGCACCGACACATGCCCAAATCGAAATAGCGATTGAGTGTGCAACGACAGCGCCAGATCATAAAAAACTGCGTCCATGGCGTTTTATAGTGACACAGGGGGATGCCCGTCATGAATTGGGCAATGCTTTGGTCGCAGCGGCTCAAGCCAAAGCAGTGCAAGAGGGCGAAACGCTGTCCGAAAAGGACATCGCAAAAACTCAGGCCATGCCATTAAGAGCGCCCGTCATCATCACGGTTGTCACAAAAATACAAGCGCACAAAAAAGTTCCCCCTTTTGAACAAATGCTAAGTGCGGGTGCAGCTGTACAAAACCTGATTTTGGCGCTAAAAGCCCAAGGTTTTAGTACAGTGTGGCGTACGGGACTGCTATGTAATGAACCTGCTGTTAAATCATATTTTAACGTTGGTCCAGATGATTATGTGACGGCTTTTGTTTATACTGGCACCAGTCCCAAAAATGAACCCGCCCGTAAACCGATTGATATCGAGTCTTTAGTGCGATTTGAGTCATAATATATCTAAGCGCTGTTTAGTGGCGCTTTTCTCTTGACGAATACCGCTCTCTAAAAAGACAGTCGGTCGTATAGCAAAAAGATAGATAGCATCAATACTCTAAGCTCTAAAGCGTCATAAGTCATTATAAATTCTATTAATAATAAATCAGCCAATACGGATAACAGCAAATGACCAGCCCTAATGATAGCAACAAAGACATCAGTAGCGATAATACTGAGGTGAATACGAATGCCCCTGAAAAGCAAAATAGTCTGCTGGCAGGTATCATCGAACGTGCTACCAAATCGGGTATTGGTCGTAAAAAACTCAATCCTAGCGCGGTAGAATCAGCAGTGGCAAAAAACATGGCGGATATTCACAGTAATCCTACCAAGCTACGTTTGGCGTTTTTAGGCGGTGGTAGTTTTGGTACAGCAATGGCAAACTTGGCTGCACGAAATGGCTGTGATACCACGCTGTGGGTACGTAACAAGCGTACGGTAAAGGCGATGGTAAAAACGCAGACCAATAAAAAATATTTACCAGGTTATAAGCTTGATGACAGTCTTAAGTACAGCCATGACTTGGCAGCAGCCGTCAAAGATAAAGATATCGTTTTTATTGCGGTGCCTGGTTTGGCTTTTCGTGAGACCCTAAAGAATATTGCACCATTTATCAGTGGTCAGTCTATTGTGTCATTGACCAAAGGTATGGAGAAAGATACTTTTGCCATGATGAGCGACATTATTAAAGATGAGCTACCTGAAGTGAATTTTGGTGTCATGTCGGGGCCAAACCTTGCGATAGAGATCATGAAAAACATGCCATCAGCGACCGTTATTGCTAGTGAATCTGAGCCATTGCGCCATGCCGTACAAGCCGCATTACATAGTGCGTTTTTTCGAGTGTTTGCCAGTGATGATGTCAAAGGTGTGGAGCTTGGCGGCGCGCTAAAAAATATTTATGCGATTGCCATGGGAATGGCGGCAGCTTATGATGTTGGCGAAAATACCAAGGCAATGATCTTGACCCGTGCCTTGGCAGAGATGAGCCGCTTTGGCGTGGAAGCGGGTGCGAATCCACTGACGTTTTTAGGGTTGTCTGGTGTGGGTGATTTATACGCCACTTGTAGCTCAGAGCTCAGTCGTAACTATCGTATCGGCAACATGCTCGGTCGCGGTATGAGTATTGAGGCTGCGGTGAAAAAACTCGGTCAAACGGCTGAAGGGGTCAATACCATTCAGCAAGTGCATGAGAAAGCTACCAAGCAAGGCATCTACATGCCTATTACCCATGCATTGTATGCGGTCATTTATGAAGATAAAGCAGCATTAGGTGTGGCGTTACATCTCATGGAAGCGGGCTTCCGTAGTGATGTTGAATTTGTAATGGCACATGATCATAGTAATGCGGCGCTAACTGCGCAGATGAAGACGTCAAGCGATAGCACTGATGATGAAAGTGGCGATACTGACAGTAAGTAAAAATCCCAATGTTAAATGATGACGTTGTTCTAAGAATGATTATTGTGTAAACAACGTCATCATGACAATGCATAAAGGAAGGTTATGAAAATTATACTAGTACGTCATGGTCAAGCAGAAGATGAATCACGTCCAGACAGCGCGCGCCAGTTAACTGACTTTGGTCAACAGCAAGCAATGCAGACGGCAGAGTATGTGATGACTCACTATCATCCTGATTATTTTGTCGTCAGCCCCTATGATAGAGCGCAGCAGACGCTAGCAGTATTTCAGACGCGCGCGCCCAAGGTTCCAGCAATCGTACAGGAAAATATCACGCCTTCTGATGATGCGCGTCAAGCTTTAATAGATATTGCGGATATTGACGCTGAATGTCTGGTAGTGGTGTGTCATATGTCTATCGTTGCTTATATCGCTGGTCTATTAACCGGCGATTATCCTGAATCATTTTCTCTTGCAGAAGCAAGGGTGTTTGAGATGGACTTTGTAATGGCAGGTATGGCAAGAGAGATTGATCGTTTTGTGCCTGAGCAGCCGTATTGAGATTAGGTCGAATCGTCAGTGATACTGTTGACGCTTAGTAGTGTTAAACTGGTTAAAGAATGAAATTGTCTGAATCCTACCTTTAAAACAGCTTTAATAATTAAGGACACGCTTAGTGTTACATGTTTGGTTACGAGCGCAGCATAGCCCGCTAGCTGTCTGGCATGAAGATATTCAGCAATGGCAAACGGTCGATGGTTGGCAACAGCTGCAAACAATCTATGGCAATTATAAAACCAATGCGCAGAAGACTTTGTGTGTATATTTTCCATCAAGCCATATATTGCAGGTAGATACTGAGCTGAATGCGACTCAGCTTAAACAGCTGGGCAATAGCGGCAAGCAATACTTGTTTGAAGAGACATCCTTGACCCCTGTCGAGCAATTGGCGATTCGGCAAATCAGTGAAGCCGATAATCACCAACTGTATGCACTGGCGCAAAGCGATATCGAGTCATGGCAGCAGAGTGCTAAGCTCGCTGGCATGAGCATAACGGCGTTACTGCCTGATTTTTTATTGCTGCCAACGCCAGATGAAGGGGCAGGTCAGCAAGTAACACTGTATCAAGATGAGCAAGCCATGCTACTGCGTCAGTCATTGCGACAAGGTATGGCTGTCAGTTATTTGCCCTTAATTTTTGAACGTTTCCCGCATTTAAGTGAAGTGAATATATTGCCGCCCATAACGGCTTTAGATGATCTTTCAAAGCCAACAAATTCGTCAATGCCCACGAGCTTTATGGCACAAACGGCCGCGCTTGTTGCAGATCATCAGTTATTATTAACTACCTTGACTACGCCACCCAAGCCTGTTGACAGCCCTGAGCGTCACGCGCTTAACTTCTTTATTAAATCAACGGACTCAAAGCTCTCACCGTATTTGCGTGTGGCAGCGATGGTCGCGTTATCGGCACTGGTATTACAGATGGCGACCGATGGCCTGCAGTGGTATCAGTATAATAAGGCGGCGGTAGCGACCAAAGCTGAGATTGCGGCGCAGTATCAAGCTTGGTTTCCAAATGAGCCATTAAGCTCGCGCACCAAACTGCAAGTGCAATTGCAACCAAAGCTGCGCAGTGACAGCCAAGCACCAGCCTCTCATATGGCAGCATTGACTCGCATATCCCCGTTAATCAAACAGTCTTCACTGCGGGCGCAAGCGTTAGTGATGCAGCCATCAGCGCTCAGCTTTACCTTGATTGCCTCTGACCGTAATAGTCTTGATAAGTTTACGAGCACACTTGTTGCGCAGGGTTTAAATGCCAAGCTTGCACAGGTAAACAGTAATGAGCAAGGGCAGTTTAGTGGTCAGGTTACGGTGAATGTCGTAGAAAATAATGACACGACGCGAACCAATGTAGCGGCATCATAATTTATTTGCCAACTAGGCAGTGGTAATAAAAGTCAAAAAGGTTGGAAAATGAAACGATTGCAGCGCCGCACCAAACGTAATAACATCACGCCAGAGACCAGTAACAGTATTGGAACCAATGTGCTGTCAACGCGTGTAAACAATTTCCAACAGATGCTATCGTTACGCTGGCAGGCACTTTCGCCACGTGATCAGTTGGCATTGGCCGTACTGTCTATTTTCTTATTATTGTTCATTGGTGGTTATGGTGGTTATAGTATTCATCAAGCGGCAAACGACAGTAAGCGCGACTATCAAGAGCAAGTGGCTGATTATTTTTGGTTGCGTGCCCAAGCTGGCAATATCGATAGTAATGCGATGAATACAGCGGATGGTGAAGCCGCCATGCCACCTGCCAATAGTATCAGTGCATTGTTAAACAATTCAGGTATTGCCAACGCCCAAGTCGTTGCGACGGGTGATGCCGTGCAACTGAGCTTCAATCATGCCAGTCAAGCGGTGGTCAGCACAGCACTTGGAAAGCTCGAACAGCAAGGTTGGCAGTTCAGTCAGCTATCGATACAGCAAGATTTGGTTACCAAAGCCATTCAAGTACAAGCGACTGTCACCTCATAAATCGATATGCTGTGGAAACTGGAAGTATTTTAATTCTCGTCTATTGTCGCCCCAAATTAACTGATCATCAGTTTCTAAAATAACCATTTGTCATTAGTGTCATTGAAAAATTGCACGTTTGACACAATTAATTAACTATCACACAGCCAGAGATGGATATTTAAGATGAATCAATCTTCTGATCGCAAACCTGACACGCGTAGCCATCAGCAGACCAGAACTGCTGAACACCAGAGTAATGCGTCAGTTGAAGCTGCATTTGATTATGAAATGACTCAGCAAAGGCAGAGCTATGGGGCGAGTGACAATATGAGCAATGGTAAGCGCCGTTCTTTAATCACTTATAATCACATTACTTATTTTTTATACGTAATTAGCTATTTTACCGCTGGATTACTGTGGGTTGTACCAATTGTGATGAACTATGCGAAGCGCCATGACGCAGAGGGTTCGTGGTTGTCCACGCATTTCGATTGGCAGATTAAGACCTTTTGGTATAGCATCGTATTTTTCTTCTTAGGCATTATTATCGTTACCTTTGCATTAGGGGGTTTTGGCATCAGTATGCTGGCTGATAGCAATAATATTGCCATTGGTTCGGTATTGTTAGCGGTATTTGGCCTGCTAATCATGATTTTCACCTTCATATGGCATCTTTATCGTATCGTCCGTGGTTGGATAGCCCTGACGGATGGTCGTCCTGTACCTTAGGGACTGTAGAATACATCAGTCAGTTCCTTAGCCAATATGTAGGTATAGCTATTAGCACTCTAATACAGAAATTTAGCGCATGAAACTTTGCTCTTATTTCTGTTAAGCTGATATAATCGCAGCGCTTGATTTTATTCGCACTATTCACTCACTATTTCTTTCGAGCAGGGTCTGCCATTACTATGTCTTATGCCTTACTTCGCCCTTTTTTGTTTAAGATGGATCCAGAGCACGCCCACGAGATGACCTTATCTTTATTAGATAAAGCTCATAAAGCACGTGTTTTAGGTTTGGTATACGGTCAGTCAATGCAGCCCACAGACTGTATGGGCTTGCAATTTACCAATCCGGTCGGCCTAGCGGCAGGACTTGATAAAAATGGTGATTATATCGATGCGTTGGCTGAGCTGGGCTTTGGTTTTATAGAAGTGGGCACGGTCACGCCAAGACCGCAAATAGGCAATGATAAGCCAAGGTTGTTTAGAATCAAGCAAGCAGACGCTATCATCAATCGAATGGGTTTCAATAACCAAGGTATCGATTATCTGATTGAAAACGTCAAGCGCTGTCAATACAAAGGCAATATTGGGATTAATATTGGTAAAAATGCCGATACACCAGTAGAGCAAGCCGCCGATGATTATGTCTATTGTTTAGAGCGTGCTTATCCGCATGCCTCCTATATCACCGTTAATATCTCCTCACCAAATACTAAGAATCTGCGTGATTTACAAAGTGGCGAGGCCTTGACTCAGCTTTTGGATACGATTAAAAATCGTCACAGCCAATTAGCCACTGAATATGGTTTTTATGTGCCACTGGTATTGAAAGTTGCGCCTGATCTAGAGCCGCTACAAGTAGATTATATCTCGCAGCAATTGCTCGATTTTGAGATTGATGGGTTGATTGCGACCAATACAACGTTGAGCCGTGTTGGTGTTGAAGATTTACCTGATGGTGAGCAAGCAGGTGGTCTATCCGGTCGCCCAGTCAGCCACATTAGTACCCAAATTTTACAACAGTTCTCCGATCAGCTAGATGGTAAAGTCGCTTTAATAGGCGTCGGCGGTATTGACAGTGGTGCAAAAGCCGTCAAAAAAATCGAAGCGGGTGCAGATATGGTGCAGCTCTATACGGGGCTCATTTATCGTGGTCCTGGGCTGGTACAGTCTTGTATTCAAGCAATCGGTGGCTATTACGACGCGATGGAGCTATAGCGGATCAGTATTCCTAGCTCATTACCTATCAGATGCACAAGACGACTGTATTTTGAGCTGAGTCATCAAAGATTAATATGTCACAAAAACGAAAGTAAATATCCGATAAAAATCAATAAGGTATGAGGCGTAGAACATGAGTGGTCTGGATATCGTGATTGCTATTGTTGTTTTGATCGGCTTATGGCGCGGCTTTCAAGTCGGATTGATTAAAACAGCCGTTGGTCTAGTCGGTTGGTTTATTGCCTTGATTGCTGCCACGCGTTTGGCAGGAGTGGTTTCGCCGCAACTATCAGGCATGGTACAAAACCCTGTTTTACAAATGGCAATGGCATTTTTATTGGTAGTGATAATCATATTGGCCATTATGCACTTAGTGGCGTTTGTATTCTCAGGCGTGCTTAAAACCTTACGCTTGGGTGTCGTTGACAAAATGGCAGGCGGTGTACTGGGTGCTGCTAAAAATGTACTGATGGTCTTAGTTGTGCTTAGCGTCAGTGCGCCGTTACTGGTGCAAATGCCACAATGGCAAACGTCAGTGCTCGCGCCTGAGCTATTGCCTTATGCCCCGATGGGTAAAGCGTTGGTCTCAGATGTGTTAGGTATGGCTTGGGATCAAGTCAATCAGTCGTAAGTATTTTTACGGTTAGCCTTTAATGTATCAATGATTCGATGCTGATAGCTTGGGTTTGTGGTGCTAGAGGTTATCGCTTCTATCATATCCTCTTTGTAAGTTATCCTTGATAAAAAACTATTTGATCGCATCTAGAGACCACAAATGCCAATAAATAGTGCATTTTGCTAATAGTCAAAAGATAAATATTCGTTAAATTCTGAACAACAATCATCAGGTCGTCGGTGAGTAACAGTACGCATTTTTGATAATCTACTGTTAGCAGTCTTGCCACTATTGTAGTACTAATTAATGAGTCAAAATAGGATATAGCTATTATGTGTGGAGTCATTGGAGTTGCAGCTCACGAACCAGTCAATCAGATTCTTTATGACGGTTTGACGATGCTACAGCATCGTGGGCAAGATGCAGCAGGTATTGTCACTTTGCAAGATGGACGACTCTATCTACGTAAAGAAAATGGCATGGTGCGTGACGTATTTATGAATCGTCATATGATGAAATTGGTTGGTAAGTTTGGTATTGGTCATGTGCGTTATCCAACAGCAGGCACGTCAAGCAGTGCCGAAGCTCAACCATTTTATGTCAACTCACCTTATGGTATTACCCTTGCACACAATGGTAACTTGACCAATGCTGAGAGTTTAGCCAAGTCTTTATACATCGAAGATCGCCGACATCTTAATACCGATTCAGATTCAGAAGTATTGCTAAACGTACTTGCCCATGAAATGCAAAACTTGGGTAAAACCAAAGCAACGCCTGCTGATATTTTTGAAGCAGTCACGGCTGTATATGGTCGCGTCGAAGGCGCTTATGGTGTGGTCGCTTTGATTACTGGTCATGGTTTGCTCGCATTTCGTGATCCAAACGGTATTCGTCCGCTTATTTTCGGTAAGCGCATGGCACCGAATGGCGGCACCGAGTACATGGTTGCCTCAGAGTCAGTTGCACTGACAGGATCAGGATTTAGTATTATCCGTGATGTCAAACCTGGCGAAGCCATATTCATTGATTTAGATCATAAATTACATACCCATCAGTGTGTTAAGCAGCAAGAATACACGCCTTGTATCTTTGAATATGTGTATTTTGCCCGTCCAGATTCTATCATGGATAACATCTCAGTTTACAAAGCACGCTTACGTATGGGTGAAAAGCTGGCTGATAAAATCCTTGCTGAATGGGGTGAAGATCACGATATCGATGTGGTGATTCCTATTCCGGATACCTCGCGTACGTCAGCGATGGAGCTGGCACTAAAAATGAATATTAAGTACCGTGAAGGGTTTATGAAAAACCGCTATATCGGTCGTACCTTTATCATGCCAGGTCAACAACAACGTAAAAAATCAGTTCGTCAAAAACTCAGCGCCGTACCACTTGAGTTCAAAGGTAAAAACGTACTGTTGGTTGATGATTCTATCGTTCGTGGTACCACTTGCCATGAAATCATCCAAATGGCACGCGATGCTGGCGCGAATAAAGTATTTTTTGCTAGCGCCGCGCCACCAGTTAAATATCCAAATGTCTATGGTATCGATATGCCAGTACGCAGTGAGCTTATTGCCTCAGGTCATACGGTAGAAGAAGTACGCGATATCATCGGTGCTGATAGATTGATTTTCCAAGATTTGGACGACTTGATTGATGCAGTAAAAGATACCAAGTACAGCAAAGTTGAAGGTTTTGATTGTGCCGTATTTAATGGTTGCTACATCACTGGGCAGATCAATGAAGCGTATCTTGAGCATCTACAAGAGCAACGCAATGACACTGCTAAGACAGGCAAAAAAGGCGTACAGATAGTGGCTGATACCCCAGTTGATATGATGGGCGTCGAAGAGCTTTAAGCTATCAATTTCTTAAAAGTATCAGTTTTTTGCAGCACTGTTAGAAAGTAAAAGGCTGGATTCTCATAAGAATCCAGCCTTTTTTTATTTTAAATATAGTTCAATTACAGGGTTTAAAATTATTCATATGAACTATAGTCAGAGCACTTTTAAACCGCTACGGTGTTACCCGCCCTAGATGTACTCAGTGTACTATCTGTGGTCGGTCGCCTTGTAGCGATTCTAAAATTCCTTGACTATAGAAGCTGTTACCCATTCACATATTTATCAATTTTCTAGTATCCACTTAAAAAATTAGTAAATACCCATAGCAAGCCATTAATGGCGGCGATGCCAACGACCATACTGACCAATAATTGACGGCTGATATGATAAACGAACAACACCAAAATAAGGGCACCAATTTGTGCCATCAATAAATGCAGTTCAGCGTTATTTAGCCCAGTCGTTGCTGATAAATTTTGATAAGAAAGGCTGGTTAAAATAAGCAATACCATGACTGATAGTGGCAAGCTCTCATTGAGTCGATGCAGCCAAGGTGTGTCTAACAACTTTCTGGGTATTAAGGCGGGTAGCGCGCGGGTGATAAAGGTCACGGCGGCCATCGCAAAAGTTGCAAAAATAAGGTAACTACTGGTCATTGTTGGCTCCCGTTATATTACGCTGCGTCCAAAACCCACGAGCTAAAATCAATAGCATACAAATGGTGATTGCCACCAATAATAACCAATTGCTAGTAAATAAGGAGGCCACCGCTAAAGAAATGACAGCAATAGCAATCGGGAAATAACGTTTGATACTTTGGAACTGCTCATAAGCTAAGATCGCAAACAGACAGACTAAGGCAAAATCCAAATGTGGTACCAAATCGCTCAGAGTACTGCCGATCATGATACCAATAGTGCTCGCTAGTACCCACCAGCTTTGATTAAATAAGCTCAATGGTAGTATCAACGCTTGTCTTGACTCATTGGGTAAACTGGTCATAACAGAGAAAGTTTCATCAGTCAGGGCAAATAGGCAATAGGTTTTGGCAAGCTTATGTTCTGGTAGGTATTGCAATAATGGCATACCATAAAATACATGACGTAAATTAATAGCGGCAATATTGGTTGCGATGCTACCAATCGGTAAACCAGCGCTCAGCATCGGCAAACAAGCATATTGAGCGGCGCCCGCATACAGTACAACACTCAGCATAATCGTTGCCCATACAGGGATACCGGCAACTTGTGCCAGCACACCAAAGGCGATACCCGCAGGTAAATAGCCCATCGCCACAGGTAGGCTTTTTTTGAACCCCGCTGCCCAGTCGTAGCTGGTCTCATGCTGTTGATGTAATTCTTTTGAATGAGTAGTCACATGACATCCTAATTTTTGCTGTTTTTTGGTTATTATTAATATTTTTCTGAAAGATTAATGTTAGAAAACTGGTTTTAAAATGAAGACAAGCCCGAGTAGTAGCAAAAGTATCCTAGCAAGAACATACTTGATCTAAAGAACATTACACAGTCGGCTGGAGCTTTTCATAGCTGGCTGTTTGATGAGCCCGGTACAAGAAGCCACCCAAAATAATCAGCCGAAGTAATAACAAACACCACACGCTTAGCCAAATACCAGTCATATCCCACTGTTGGTAGAGCACCCAGCTGAGTGGAAAAAAGATAGCGGCGAGTATCAAAGCTGCGTTACGAATCACATTACCGGCAGTTAAGCCAAAAAATATACCATCTAGCCAATAGGCACCAACGCCAACGAGAGGTAGTAATACCGCACAAAGGTGGTACTCATATGCCAGCGTAAAAACGGAATCGATATTTGTCATGAATTGCAAATATGTTGGCATTGCCAGCCACCATATTGCACTTAACATTATCGCTAGGCCATAACTGACGATACCGGTGCGCTTGACGATAATACGAAAACGTGGCCAATCCCGTCGTCCTGCTGCTTGACCGCTTAACGTCTCAGCCGATACCGCCACGCCATCAAGAGCAAAGGCTGAGATACTTAATACTTGAAGCAAAATAGCATTGGCGGCTAGGATGACGTCACCACTTTGAGCCGACAAGCGGGTAATCCAAGCGAAACTCAACGTCAAGATCAGAGTACGGATAAAAATATCTTTATTTAATGAAAATAGCCTAAGCATTTTTTCTTTAGAAAAATGTTGCTTGTCGGCAGTGAATAAGGCTTGCCAAGATATTTGCAAATGCTGACGGCTGAGCCACAACGCTAATATCACGCCCAGCCAAAAGGCAATAGTGGTTCCTAACGCCACCCCAACCAAGCCCATCTGCATCCCGTAGACAAAAAACAAGGTCAGAACGATATTCAGCATGGCGATAAAGCCTTGCTGGTAAAGCATGTAGCGAGTCTTACCTTGACCAGCAAACCAACCAATAAAGGCAAAGTTCATTAGCTCAGCGATGACGCCCCAAAAGCGTACATCCAAATAAGTCTTTGCCGCTTGCCCACTGTCGGGGTTGGCAGATAGAGCTTGCAAGCCAAAATCTATCAACCAAGGTTTTGCCAGTAACAGAATGGCGCCAATAATAAATGCTAATAACAAGGCACGTTGCAAGATTGATAGTAGGGGTGATGGGGTTGGGGTTAACAACTTTGTGGTATGAGTAGAATTATCAACATGATTGAGCGATTGTCCTAGCGCTTGAGCCGATAGCCCAGACGAGGCATATTGTAAAAAGTTAAAACTCACGAGCAATAAAGACAATAATTGTATCGCCAAGCCCATCCCGGCAAGTTTAGCCGTGTCATTCATATTACCCACGATCGCGGTATCGATGACGCTTTGTAGTGGCATTGCTAGGTTGGCTAATAAAACGGGCAACGCAATAGCAATGATACGTGTATAGCGAGTATCAATCGGTGGCATAGCACTAGGTGGCGAGGTGGTCATTGACATTTTTGGCTCGTTTATCGATGAAAAACAAGAAGGACAGAGTTAATGTCATTAACGCTATGACATTACCGTATAGTCAATTCACTATAAAGGCATTACGGCATTAACCTTACTTGAAGTATGACTTATATATTTGTACTTTGTTGCCTTGACTCTGTTTTAAATGGAGTTAGCTCTAGCAAGTGTGATATTCAAGGCAAAAATAGCTACAAAGACAAAAGCACCTAGACTCATTATTCACGAGTCAGGTGCTTTTTTTGATGCTTGCTTAAATACTATCTTAGCTAGCGATTAGCTTTAGAAAGTATAAAATTTATTAAGCATTGTCTTGTTCAAACATTTTTGGATCATTGAAAGTGACAATTTCTTCTTCAAACTCAGGTTTTACTTTCACAATAAAGTCATCGCGTGATAGACCCATACGTAATGGAATCGAGCTTGCAATATACGTTGATGAGTAAGTACCGGCAAGCAGACCAATGAAGAGCGCTACTGAGAACCAGAACAGTCCATCGCCGCCTAAGAATAGCATGGCAAGTACAACCAGTAAAACAGTGGAAATGGTCATAATGGTACGGCGCAACGTTTCGGTCAAAGACAGGTCAACGGTCTGGCGAGGTGTGATACCACGGACACGACGAAAATTCTCACGAATACGGTCATACACAACAATTGTATCATTGATAGAATAACCAACCAGTGCCAAGACGGCCGCCAAGACGGTTAAGTCGAAAGGAAAGCCAAATAAGGCAAAAACACCAATGGTCACGATAGCATCATGAAACAGCGATAATACCGCACCAAGAGCGAGTTTAAATTGGAAACGTAAGGCAACATAGCCCAACATACAGACCAATGCTAATACCAGTGACATGACTGAGTTTAGATAAATTTCATTACCAACTTGGCTGCCAATAATATTAACGTTACTGATTTCAACATTATTATTAGGCAGGGTTAATGCTTTAGTCAGGCTACTATTTAGGCCGTCTACGTTATCAGACTGTGGTGGCAAGCGTACGAGGAGTTCTTCTCGCGTACCAAGATACTGTACCACGGCATCATCAAAGCCATTATCGGCCAATGCTTGTACGACTTCAACTTGCTCAACAGGCTGCTCGTAACGCACATCTGCGGACACACCACCCGTAAAATCAAGTCCTAAGTTTAGACCGTTTACTGCAATTGCAATGATACTACCAATAACCATCAATAGAGATAAAAGTGCCATTGGCTTTTCTATCTTCATAAACGGAATAATACGCTGGTTGCCAACGGCTTTGATACCGCCTTCAGCGATTGCAGCAGCGTCATCAGCGGCATCACCCGATTCTATCTCAGGATTGGCTGACAGTGCTTGACTGCCTTTACCCGCATCCTTACCACTGCTCAGAGCTTTGTCTTTTTTTGATTTAGCGGTAGTTGGGTTATTGGCTTTGGTATTACTACCTTTCCCATCACGGCGTGGTTTTTTACGGCGGTGTGTGCTTGCCTCAACATTTGAGCCACTTGAACCATCTCGATCTGGATTATTCTGCTGTTCTAAAGGATTGTTCTTATCAATCGTCATAATGTTCTCCTAACCGATGCTCAAACGTTTGATAGATTTACGCTTACCATAAGCAATCTGTACCAGCGCACGTGTCACCATAATAGCGGTAAATAGTGAGCTGACAATACCAATAGCCAATGTAACCGCAAAGCCTTTAATCGGACCCGTGCCAATTGCAAATAGAATAAAAGCAATCAATAGGGTGGTGATGTTGGCATCGAAAATACTACTAAAGGCTCGATCAAAACCTGCCACGATGGCGGATTTGGGCCGTACCCCGTTTGCTAGCTCTTCACGTATTCGCTCAAAGATCAGTACATTGGCATCGACGGCCATACCGATGGTCAAAACGATACCAGCAATACCAGGCAAGGTAAGTGAAGAGCCTAAGATTGACATAATAGCAATGATGATAATAACGTTCACGGCCAGCGCCACGTTGGCAATCACGCCAAATAGACGATAGAAGATAATCATAAACGCAAACACTAATAGATAACCGACTTGCGTAGAGAATAGACCTTTATCAATATTGTCTTGACCTAATGATGGGCCAATAGTGCGTTCTTCTACAAAGTACATCGGTGCGGCAAGTGCGCCTGAGCGTAGCAGTAGTGCAAGCTCGGCAGCTTCCGCGCTACTATCTAGCCCAGTAATACGGAAAGAGGAGCCAAGGACCGCTTGAATATTGGCACGGTTAATGACTTTGGTTTCAGCATAAGGCGTTCTAACTTCGCCAGTTTCGCCAGTTTCTGGATCTTCTTCGTAAGTGATTCTTTGCTTGTTTTCGATGAACAATACAGCCATCTGTTTGCCAACGGCGGTACGAGTGGCATTTTGCATGAGCTTACCACCAGCACTATCTAAAGTAATGCTGACTTCAGGAGAGCCGCTTTCATCCACACCAGTTTGAGCATTAGTGACTTTATCACCCGTGACAATCGCTTGACGTTCAAGCAGTACCGGCGGACCATCAAGCGTCTCAAACGGGAAAGCTTCGGTACCCGCTGGAGGGATGCCGCCCGTATAGTTTTCGCTGTCTTCAGCAACCATACGGAACTCAAGGTTTGCAGTGCGCCCTAAGACACGTTTTGCCTCAGCAGTATCTTGTACACCAGGAAGCTCGACGACGATACGGCTAGCACCTTGAGACTGTACTAAAGCTTCAGTCACACCAAGTTCAGCAATACGATTGCGAAGGGTGGTCAAGTTCTGATTAACCGCATAGCTATTGATTTCATCAAGCGTTGCATCATTGTACGCTAAAATCAGCGCAGGACCTTGCTCATCAATAGAGGATTGCAAGCTAAACGTATTGCCCATTGAGCCTTGCAGAACATTCTGTGCACGGTTACGAGCATCTGTATCAGCGAAATGTAATACCACACTTCGATCTTCTGTCTTAATGCCTTTGATCGCAATTCGCTCAGCACGTAGCTCGCGACGCATGTCACGACTGGCACTGGTCAAACGCTGTTCAAGCGCCTTGTCCATATCGACTTCTAGTACAAAACGTACACCGCCACGTAAATCAAGGCCGAGCTTCATCGGTTTTGCCCCGATATCACGTAGCCACTGCGGCGTCGTTTGCGCCAAGTTAAGCGCGACGACATAGTCTTCGCCCAAGTTTTGACGCAGTACTTCCTGAGCTTTGAGCTGATCGACTGGATTGTCAAGACGTACCAGTGCACTGTTGCCCTCAAACGTTCCATCGTGGTTATTGATGCCAGCCTCTTCAAGCAAGCTTTGAGACTCAGTCAAGATACCTTCAGACAGCTGTGTACCTGCAGCGGCGCTTGTAATTTGCACGGCAGGTTCATCAGGATAGAGGTTAGGAGCAGCATATAGACCGGCAATGATTAGCACGACGGCAATAAGTAAGTATTTCCAAGCGGGATATTGCATAATCACTTCTTTAGGTTGATAAACGACTGGCGACGTAGGCCACAAGTTAGCAGATGGGAAGTTAGCGATAGCAATGGTTGAGTGCTGTATCTAGCAGTCGTCATCATGCACCATTGCGATCATCCGCGATGATAGTAAAACAGTAGAGCAAATAATACAGACGTATCTTTATATAGTCATCAAAAATATATAGTCAGCAAAATATCACTGATAAAATCAATAAAGACAGCATGGTCAAAAGCATAAACATAAATTGTCTATACTCTATGAGACTGTTTTTACATCATTGCTCTATAGCGAAAAATGACCGTAAATAAGGTACGGTCATTCTTTGGCACTGTATTAATAACTATATTTATTAATGACAGATTAGTAATCATTAATAAAACGCGACTAATATTTCAATCATTAAACGCTTTCGATTGTGCCAGCAGGTAACACTGAAATAACAGAAGCACGTTGTACTTTGACATCAGTATTATTGTTTAGGCTGACCACAGCATAGTCACCTTCAATGGCTTTGATGCGACCCATCAAACCACCAGCAAAAATGATTTCGCTACCGACAGTCAATGCATTGACCATGGCACGATGTTCTTTGGTGCGCTTAGACTGTGGACGAATCACTAAGAAGTAAAAAATCGCAAAAAAAGCAACAGGCAATAGTATTTGACTAAATAGTGACATCGCACCAGCAGCTTCTGGTGCAGCATGGGCAGCTTGAATAAATAACAACATAATTTCTCTCAGTAAGTCATAGATAATAATAAAATTAAACGCATAGTAACAAAAAATCCCAGACTTGGTAACTGTTAATCATAGGCTGAGTATGTTTTTCTTAAGGTAATGGCATGCTAGCGGTCATTACTTTTTGCGGCGATATTTTTGCCACCTCATATAAGTGACGCCAAAACGCTGAGAGTATAACAAAATTCAAGCAGCGAATGGATGCTAGGTAGTAGTAGCGTAGCAAAAGGTATGGTCAAGGATACCAAAAAACAAAGACTTAACAATAGCGTCTTATTGTGAAATGGCATCATCAATGCTACTATCAAATGGCAATAATTCCCTGCATTTAGCACACGGTTTATTAGTATATAATAGATCCTATTATCTGCTGCTAAATCAGTTTTGAGCAGCGAGTTACCATCGTTTTAGCAGATAACTAATAGCTAATTAATCATGTCTGTTTTGTTGTTAGCCTTTAACGATTTAGTATCGTTTGCTCATTATATTATTATCCCTTTTACTTTTTTTCTGTTTAGGTTACCTAACTTGTTTACCACTTTTATGTCTGTACCTCGTTTGTGTCGTCCGCGCGCTTGTAAAGAAGCGTCTGCTAAACCTCCTCCGACATCACGCTATTCAAAGCGTCTTCGTCGTACCAATTCAATTGCTGGGTTATCAGCGCTGACGGCGATGCTGCTATTGCCATATCCAGCTTTTGCCGCTGATGCTTTAGCAGAGCCTACCGCGATCAGTGTGCTATTACTCATACTTTTTGTGGTTGTCGCCATCGGTATCTCGTTTGTCTGTTCATTGGCTGAGTCTGCATTACTGAGCATGACGCCGTCTTATATCGCTGATGTTCAAGAAAGCAATCCGAAAAAAGCAAATATGCTAAGACGCTTAAAGGTTGATAACATCGATCAGTCATTAGCGGCTATTTTGACTTTGAATACAGTGGCTCATACATTAGGTTCTATCGGTGCTGGTGCCCAAGCTACGATTGTGTTTGGTAGTGCATGGTTTGGACTGTTTTCTGCCATTATGACCTTGGCGATTTTGTTTTTATCTGAAATTATTCCAAAAACGCTTGGGACACTGTACTGGCGTCAACTAAGCGGTATGGTCGCTTATTTCGTTCGAGGCATTATTCTGCTGTTGTATCCACTTATTTGGATATCAGAAAAGTTAACCAAATTGCTAGTACGTGGCAAAGAACCCCAAGCATTCAGTCGTCGTGAATTTGCGGCACTTGCCAGTATCGGTGAAGAGTCAGGACAGATTGACCCATTAGAATCGCGCATTATTCGCAATTTGCTGGCATTTGGTGCGATTAAAGTCGAAGATATCATGACCCCGCGTTCGGTGATGCTGGCGTTTGAAGAAAACAAAACAGTCGCTGAATTGTTGGTCGATCGCCCAAAATTGACGTTTTCACGACTGCCAATTTATGATGGTGACTTAGATAACATCACAGGTTTTGTATTAAAAACAGACATGTTATTAGCCAAAGTAAATCATGCGATGCACAAGCCATTGACTCAGTTTAAACGTGACATTACTTTTGTTTTTTCAAAAATGAAACTGTTTGATTTGTTAGAGCTGATGCTAAAAAACCGTATTCATATTGCGATTACAGTCGGTGAGTATGGCGAAGTCAAAGGTTTGGTTACTTTAGAAGATGTGTTTGAGACGCTATTGGGACTTGAGATTGTGGATGAAATAGACCGCGTCGAAGATATGCAAGCCCTGGCTCGACAAATGATGGACAGACGAGTAGAGCGATTGGGTATGAAGCTTAGTGATGATGAACAACAATACGAAGATAATAGTACGGACGCTAAGTAAGCTTCAGTTTGGCTTATTAAATTGAGATTAGATTGACAGAAAGCGAATCAAAACTGGAGCAAAAACTGAGTCGTGTACTGCGTAAGCGGCTCAGTTAATATATCTTGTATTTATTACAGCGATGGGCAGTGACTCATATTTTCAGAAATAATTGTGCCATATGGTTGGTATTTTAGTATTCGCAATAATTACACAGGGTGTCACATAGCTGTGAGAATTGAATGATAGTCTCACTCTATGGTAAAAGTACGCTGTCATCATTAATAAGTAGGTGATGATTAAATTAAACAGATATTTTTTACAAGTAAAACGAAAACGAAAACGAAAACGAAGAGGGCACATGCTAACCAGTGCTCGCTTCATTTATTATGATGTTAATGAGTAATAAGCGACTACTATATTTAATCAATAAAAAACGTTAGTCATCAAAAGATGGCAACAACGATAACAGCATTGCTAAGGATTATGATGAAACGATTATGGGGAAAAGGGCTTTTGGCATTATTGCTAAAAAGTGCCAGCGTGGCGGCGGTAGTGACCGTTGTAAGTACTGTGAGTATCAGTGCGCAAGCGGCAGCCATGACCGAAGCTTTGGTGCAGAACTATATAGCAGCAATGAAGTCATCAGCGAATAGCCAAAATGTCAATCAGGTCGCCCGTCTTGTATCTGACGATGCACTGATTTCATTATCTAGAAAAGGTAAGTCTACCAGTTTAGATAAAGATGCTTATTTGAAGTTGTTGCAAAATAGTTGGAATAATACCTCTAATTATCGTTATGATATTTCTGTGGATAATATCGTTATTACGGGCGATCAGGCCAAAGCCAATGTAACGACCAATGAGAGCTGGGTAAAAGATGGTAAAAATGTCTCATTTGTCACCACTTCAAGAGTGACGCTGACGTTATCGACTGGTAATGCGGTGCTGCTACGTGCCGTATCACAAGTAACGATTAATTAATCGTTACTCGACCAATAACTCAGTACTAGCTAGTCAGCAATTAGGCATTATCAACAATTAGGTGTTAATTGATCAGCATTGATTAAGAAGCGTATTGATCAGTGGGTAATCAAAAAACATAGTGCATTAATTAGGCTCTTCGAAAGCTAAGTATTCCATCATAAATAGCCATACAGATTCACAATGTTGAATAATTAAATGATTGATTGCATTTCGTGAGAGGTCTAAAAATTAACTCAACTTATGATGATTATCTTTTTATATTAGACTGGTCTTTGCTTCACATTGCATACTATACTAGCAAGCAACTTTATCTTATCACTTTCTGTCGTTAGGAAACTTCCAATATCATGTCTACTGTGCTATCAAAATCTCGCTCATTTATTGCGTTGCCATTGACGCTTGCGGTATCAACTCTACTTATCAGTGCTTGTAGCAATACGTCAGCGGTAAAAAAGGGTGCGACCAATAGCTCATCTATTATTACTAAACGTCCAGCTACTAAAGCGCCTGCAGCAAGCAGCAGTACGGACTATTCAACGGCATATTTAGATGCAGATAGTTTGGATGAGTTAGCCGATTTACTCGAAGCCACTGACATGACTATGGTGGAAGGCAACAAACTTGCTATTCAGCAGTATGGTGATTTATGGAGTCGCTTACGTGCTGGCTATCGTATGAATGGCGGTCAGCCGACTTATAATCAGCGTATTGAAGGGCAAAAAAGCTGGTTTACCAGTCGACAAGACTATTTAAACCGTTTAACTGCACGTGCCAGTCGCTATATCTATCACACTGTACGAGAAGCTGAGCGTCGTAATATCCCGACAGAGCTTGCTTTGTTACCTGTCATTGAGAGCTCTTATGATCCAAGTGGTACCAGTAGTGCGGCAGCAGCAGGCTTATGGCAGTTCATTCCAAGTACGGGTCGTATTTATGGTTTGAATCAAAGCAGTACCTATGATGGTCGCCGTGATGTTATCGAATCAACTCGCGCCGCTTATGACTTTTTGACCGCACTACATAACCAGTTTGGCAGTTGGGAGTTAGCATTAGCCGCTTATAATGCCGGTCCTGGTCGCGTGCAAAAGGCCATCGATGCTAATAGAGCTCAGGGTTTACCGACAGATTATTGGTCTCTGAGATTGCCTACTGAAACGATGAACTACGTGCCGCGTTTCTTGGCGGTAGCAGAAATTGTTGCCAAGCCTGAGCAATATGGTGTCTACTTGCCAGCCATCGCCAACCGTCAGCATTTCCGTAGTGTGCCAGTGAATTATGGCGTGAGCTTAGCTGAAGTTGCGCAAATGACAGGCGTGAGCTACGATGAATTAGAAAGGTTAAATACGGCCTTAACGTCAGGGCGTGTTGATTCTTCTGGTCCCCAGCGTATTATTATTCCTAATGATGTGAGTCTTAATACCGATGTTAAATTGAGCTCATTGAGAGGCAATGGTACGGGCAATATACTGGCATCGAGTAATACAAGCATACCAAGTAGCACGACCACGACGCCAAGCTATAATAACAAACCCTATACTGGCTCCTCATTACCATCGACAGGTAGCGCCTTGGCTGATTATGCTGCAAGCGCTAGTGTGCCGCAGCAAACGACCAGTTATATATCACCGTCAGCCACACCTACTAGCAGCTCTGTCTACAGTAATAATGCCTCGGTGCGGACTGAGCCACCATTGAGCACGGCAGAAACCAACAAGATCAATGCTGAGCTAAAAAGCAGCAACAGTTTACCGACCACCTCTGCTCAAATTACACAGAATAATACGATTGTTCAAGAACCACCACTGAGCAAAGAAGAGCGTGATTTTATTGCCAATCAAATTCGCAGTAACACGCCTGAAACCAATGTGATCAATGCTGATGGTAATATTAATTTATCCGCAGTACAGACACAGCAGTCTATTCTAGAAGCCAGTGGCGAAGAGAAAAAGCTTAGCTTTGCAAAAACATCAGTAAGCAAGCCAAAACCCCAAGGTGCACGTACCACTTATACTGTCAAGCGTGGCGATACCTTATCTAATATTGCCAGCCGTGCGGGTGTCAGTTGGCGCGATATTGCTGAATGGAATCAAATAGATGCCAGCTCTAAGCTGTTATCAGGCAGTACTTTATACTTATACAATGCAAAAACCATCGAACCGTTGAGCACAGCTAACAATACCGCAGCAAGCCAACCAGAGAGCTATGTAGTACAAAGTGGCGATACGCTGATTGGTACTGCTAACCGCTTTGGTCTATCGGTGACTCAGTTGGCAACCTACAATAATTTGAGTAGTAGAGCGGATCTACTACGCGGTCAGAAGCTATGGCTGATACCAGGTAAGGTAACTGCGCCAGTGACCACACCTGCCGCTCCCTCGACCAAGCCAAGTAAGTCAACTACGGCTACTAAGAACTATAAAGTAAAAGCTGGCGATGGCTTGATTGCTCTCGCACGTCAGTTCAATGTTTCAACTGATACACTTGCCAGCCTCAACAATATGAGCACTACAAGCTCACTATATGTTGGTCAAACGCTAAAAGTACCTGCAAGTGTCGATTTCGATGCAGCAAACACCTCAAGCTCTAGTAGCCGTAACAGTAGCTCAAGTTCGGTAGCAACCACCAATTACAAAGTAAAATCTGGCGATACTTTGATTGGCATTGCCAATAGCGTGGGTATCAGTCCAGCTGAGCTTGCGGCGGTGAATAGCAACTTTGATGCAAAAGCACGCTTACAACGTGGTCAAACCATCAAAGTACCCGTGTCTAAAGAATTGGTTGATCGTCAGCTAAATGATAAAACTGTCAGTTATAAAGTAAAATCTGGCGATACGTTAACAGGCGTGGCTCAACGTTATAATATCGGTCTTAGTGACTTGGCAACAGCGAACAACCTGAAAACCAACTCTAATTTGATACTCGGTCGTACGATTACGATTCCTGCCAGTGGTAGCGTTGTAGCGACCTCTAGTAGCAATAATCAAAGCAGTAGTTCGGCTAGTAGCACTGCCGCGACTAGCACAGCGAGCAGTGGCAAAAAATTGGGCAACACCGAGAGCTATAAAGTTAAATCCGGTGATGGCTTGATTGCTTTGGCACGTCAATTTGGTGTTTCGATAGACGATTTGGCTGCCACCAACGATCTCGCGACCAATGCCCAATTACAGCGTGGACAAACGCTTAAAGTACCAAAGCTCACAGTGAGCTACACCGTTGGGTCAGGAGACAGTTTGATTGGCTTAGCACGTAAATATGGCGTCTCTACGCAAGAATTGGCTGAAATGAATAATATCGCGGCGGATACGATGCTACAGCGTGGTCAGCGCTTGACCGTGCCTAATCGTTAACAGTAAGTGGCTTAGTGAAATAATAGCCAAGTAGATACGATTAAGACAGATCATTCTGCACAAAAAGCTGCTCTTTATAAGAGCAGCTTTTTTTATCTGTGACATTCAATTCTCAAAATATCTAATAATATTTATCAACTAGACGGTTTGAGTTTTAATAGTTTCAAGATAACTTCTAATATTGCTAACATAATGCATGGCTTGGCCATAACGACTATTGGCAGCTTTATTGTCAGCTAAGTACGCATAAACGTTCGCCCAGCTTTTATCATCAATACCTTGATCTCGCAGTTTACGCTGAATACTCTTTACTGCATTTGGTCCCATGTTGTAGCCAGCCAGCGCAAACCAAATACGATCTGTCTTTGGCACATCAGCAAAGTCATCTTTCATTTGCTCTAAATAACGCGCGCCGCCGCCGATACTTTGGTAGGGATCGACGCGATCTGAGACCCCCATTGCTTTGGCTGTATTATTGGTCAACATCATAAGCCCACGCACGCCCGTTGGCGATACGGCATTGGCATCAAGGTGTGATTCTTGGTAACCCATGGCCACCAATAATTCCCAATCATGATTATAATTGCGTGCTTGCTCTTCAAAAGACGATTGATAATCAGGCAGTTTTTCGGTCAACGTTTTTTGGAAATGATCTTGGCTATAGGCGTCTTTTAGCAAGTTTTGATTGTAAAAGGCAGCAAGTTTTTGTGTGTTTTTCAGCTTAATGCTGTCACATAAAAAGTAACTGGCTTTTTGTGATAATGGGTCACTGGATGAATTGAACGTCCAACTGACTTTTGGATGTAAACCATTCTTTGTTAAGCTGGCGTCATAGCCGCAACTGATATTGATAGACGATAAGTTAAACTTGCTCTTTAACTGTGTACTGGCTGTTGTCAATGCCATGTCTACCTCGCCTGACCTTAGCGCCTTTAGGGCAGTTTCTTCATTGGCATACGCTTTTAGGTCGATATCAACGCCAAGCTCGTCAGCATAAGTACGTACCAAATCAAAACCAAAGCCATGTTGAAAACCGTCAGTCGCAAAATAAGTGCTGTCACCGGGGACGGCAGCGATGGTTAACGTGCTTTCTAGCATGACGTTATCATAGGCTGGCACTGGCGCACGCATCGTCGTCAGACTCTCAGCAGGTAAAGAGAGAAGGGCGATACTAGAAACTTGCGCCAGCTTTTTGGTTCTAGAAAAACGACTCGATGTCGTCGGGGTAACGGATGAAACGATGTTACTTTTAGTGTTCGGTAGGCGTTTAGATGGACGCAGTAAATAAGAAATACGGCGTCTAGCCCCTTGCGCAGATACTTTCACACGATAAGTAATACGCTGCATGGATGTCTCCTGATTTTAGCCATCCTGCTTACCGTAAAACGCTTATGAATGTATGCTTATAAAGTAGTCATACATCGATGTTGCATTTTAGACAACCACGCACTTCTTAATAAGATAAGTGCGTCGTCATCTTGTTTAATAATAGTGCCGCTAATGAATTTTTATCAGATGTAGCGGTGCAGTTTTTAATTAGCTGGTTATCTACTGGCGTATTCAGTGTATCAGGTAAGAGGGCTAAAAAATCTCTCAAAATATCAATATAAAACATCGATATAAAGTATCAATACAAAATGATGAACGCACAACACCGCGAAGGATATAAATCGGATGATTCCTTCATCGATGCATAGATAGGGCTAAGAATAAAACAACTATATATTAAACATAGGTAAGGTCATGAACTAAGTTATTGAGACAAAACATAAAATGAGCGGGGTGCTTATGCACTCAGCTTTTCTATGCTGATATTAATGACCATGTCCTCTTTAAATCATTTGTAATAGAGTCAACAGTGATTAATTTTTTGTCCAGCAATAAGGGTAAGCAAGTCGCTATTTTCATTACTAATAAAAAAATGATAGAAAATTTACTACCAATCAGCGGTTGCTAACCCAGTATCGCGACACTTAAATCAAGACATACCATGCTGCTGAAAATATATCACGCACAGTGTGTCTATTAGTAAACCGTCCAAAACCTCGCTATCTATATGACCTCAATAGCTCTACAACATAGTAAGATTTTAGGCGGTTATACTCATTTAAGTACCATAACCGGAAGCTGTAATAAATGGGAAGCCTCATGACAAGACATTCTTTCTTCGGATATTAATATGCGGATATTCCTTGGATTATTCAAGTGTGGTTAAGAAATTAGCGATAAAACTTAACAATTAGGCTATAGACGGTTAAAAAGGCCCTTGTTATTGGTAAACTATTGAAAATTGAAGCCGCAAAAATTATGCATACTGGACAACCATACTGCTTATTATTAGCCTTGTTTTACGAAAATTATTCTAAATTTAGATAGCTATAAATAAAGTTGAGGGTATTGTTTAAGCAGGGTTATCAATATCTACGAAAGTTACTGGTATGCCAAATGTTTGAGAGACTATGTTGCCGAGTGCTTGAATACCGCCACGTTCTGTCGCGTGATGTCCACAAGCGAAATAATCAATGCCCAGCTCACGGGCAAGATGAGTGGTACGTTCTGATATTTCGCCAGAGATAAAGGCGTCACAGCCCATCAATGCAGCTTGTTCGATCATATCTTGTGCGCCGCCCGTACAAATGCCCACGTGTTCGATAATTCTGTTATTATCGATATGAGCGCTTGTACTATTCGGTGCGCTATAATTGGCAGAGATATGCAATGGCAATCGTCCTAGCGTCTGAGTAATGTGAGCAATGAGGCTTTGAGCATTCTGCGGGTTACAAGTGGCGATATTACCCACTGGATGCGACTCACTAGGGTATAAAGCGCCGATAACGGTCATGTTTAATGCGTCAGCCAACTTGGCATTATTACCAATGACAGGATGGGCATCGAGCGGCAGATGATAACCAATCAAAGAGATACCATGCTGCATAAGTTTACGGATACGCTGACCTTTCATGCCAGTGATGGGGGCAGGTTCGCCTTTCCAAAAATAACCATGATGCACCATAAGGGCGTCTGCATTATCAGCAATAGCCGCATCAATCAACGCCTCACAAGCCGTTACACCAGTGATGATACGTTTGATAGGTCGACCCCCATCTACTTGTAAACCATTAGGGGCATAATCTTTAAAAGCATCTGCTGATAAATAGTCATCACAGAATGTGGTCAGCGCTTGAACGGTAATGGCGGTATCTGAGTGCTCGGTTGAGATATTGTGTGTGGTCATGGTATTCCCTTATAATTGATTCAGTGGGGCAAGCATTTATAGCTAAGATATGGCCTTTGATAATGAGTATTTTAACATGTGGCTACAGTAGGATAGACAATCCTACTCACTGAAATGGTACACGATACGTTACAACTGGGTAGTATTGACGGTTATAATTTATACATGTAAGCGTGCCGTATAGATAGTGCATAAAAAAGTAGCTATACAGTGGGCTGTAAATGTTTGATAAATGCTGCTCAATGCGTCCTAATATCTACCATGCTTCTTACCTTATTTATCTTCGTCTGTTTGTATCAAATTTATAGAGGTTTTATATGTCGTCATCTCGGAACACCAGCAGCAAGGCGTCTGTATTAAAATGGTTACCTTGGGTTTTATTGCTAGTCGTGATTGCCGCATTTATTTGGTTGTTTGCGAGTATGAAGACGGCATCAGAGCAGGCATGGGAGCCGCCCAGAACCACACCTGCTGAGCAGCAAGCGTCAGCACCTGTTTCTGATACACCTGCAGCGATTTCTTCTTATCATAATGCGGTTGCTCGCGCCTCACGATCAGTCGTGAATATCTACACCACGCAAACGATGGCAGAGCATCCTTATATGAATGATCCTGTGTTGCGCCGCTTTTTTGAGTTCCATGGTGCACCGTCAGAAGAGCAGGGCAATACCAATTTAGGCTCTGGGGTGATTGTCTCAGAAGATGGCTATATCGTGACCAATGCCCATGTGATCGAAAAAGCCGATGAAATTACGGTCGCCTTTAATGATGGTCGTAAGAGCCGTGCTAGAATCGTTGGCACAGACCCAGACAGTGATTTGGCAGTGATTAAAGTAGATATGACCGGTTTGGCACCACTTGGTTTTCGTAAAGAACCTATCAGAGTTGGCGATGTTGCATTAGCGATTGGTAATCCGTTCGGTGTCGGTCAAACGGTAACGCAAGGGATTATCTCGGCGACAGGACGTACTGGGCTTGGGGTCAACAAGTTTGAAGACTTTATCCAGACCGATGCAGCGATTAACCCAGGTAATTCGGGCGGCGCACTCGTTGACGCTTTTGGTGAATTAATTGGTATTAATACGGCCATTTACTCACGCTCTGGCGGCTCTATGGGTATCGGTTTTGCTATTCCTACCGCCATCGTTGAGCAAGTGATGAATGCCATTATCAAAGATGGTAAGGTGAGCCGTGGTTGGTTGGGGATTGAGATACAGTCACAGTTACGTGACCCAACGCAGCTTGAAACCTCGACTGGGGTAGAAGTGCTTAATGTCGTTCCTAAGAGTCCTGCTGCTAAGAGTGGTCTGCGTATCGGCGATATTATTTTGACGATTGACGGCGTCGAGATGACGGATGCCAATACCTTGATTCAGTATGTCGCTCGTAAAGCACCGAATACCACACTGAATGCGCAAATATTACGTCGTGGTAAAAATGCCCAAGTCAAAATCCTGTTAGAAGAGCGTCCAGCGCAAGAGCCGATGGAACGTCCAGTCGTGATTCTTGATGAAAATGTTGGTGGTATAGAAGATCCAAATCTACAAGGTGAGAGACAAGACGTGCCGATGATGTCAGAAGCCGAGCGCGACCGTATGCGTGAAGAGCTGTTGCAGCTGTTTGAAAGAGATGGCGCGCCCTTATAAGGTCATTCTTCATCACATAAAGCTTAATCAAAATGGCTTGAACGACTTATAGACAGTAAAAAAGCACGTTATCTTCAAGATAACGCGCTTTTTGTTTCGAATTTTTTAGCACTATTTTGGTTGATATTACTCTATAGTAGGCTCGTGATTGATATAAATCACACCCTGTACACGGCAACAGCAGGGTAGGATCTCGTCTTCATCAATCATGGCAAGGGGTGCAAACGGATAGTCAATGACGTGTGAGCTGGCGATACGCTTTATTCGGCAACTGCCACAATAGCCTTCCTTACATTGATAATTGATATCATGTCCGGTGCGTAGCAATCCATCAAGCAAGCTTTCGTCATCATGCAAGTAAAATTGCTTTTTACTCGTCATTACCCAAGTCATAGTCTTATCCTGTTTGTTTCCCTAGCATTTTTCGCTGTCTTTTATACTGCCTCTAAAGCTCAAAATCATCAAAATCGCTGTCTGATAAATCTGAGTCAATTTGACCCACCAAGTATGAGCTGATTTCCGTCTCTTGCGGTGCCACTTGTACGTTATCAGAAGACAACCATGTGTTAATCCACGGGATTGGGTTTGATTTAGAAGTCGGGAATGCCACTGGTAAGCCAACCGCTTCCATACGTAAGTTGGTGATATATTCGATATATTGGCACAGAATGTCTTTATTGAGACCAATCATTGAGCCGTCTTTGAACAGATAGCCTGCCCATTCTTTTTCTTGCTCAGCCGCTTTACGGAATATCTCGATGCTTTCTTCGTAGCACTCTTTGGCAATGTCGACCATCTCTGGATCATCACGACCGATGCGCATGAGATTCAAGATATGCTGAGTACCCGTTAAATGTAGCGCTTCATCACGAGCAATCAATTTAATAATCTTGGCATTACCTTCCATCAGCTTACGCTCAGCAAAGGCAAAAGAGCAAGCGAATGACACATAAAAGCGAATGGCTTCTAAGACATTGACTGCCATCAAGCACAAGTAAAGCTGCTTTTTCAGCGATTTTAAATCAACGGTAATTTGCTTACCATTGATCGTATGCGTGCCTGCACCGTATAGGTTATATAGCGATGAGTTATAATACAAGTCATCGTAGTACTTGGCGATGTCGGCGGCGCGCTCTAGGATATGCTCGTTTTGCATGATGTCATCAAAGACGATAGCAGGGTCATTGATAATATTACGAATGATATGGGTATAGCTGCGCGAGTGAATGGTCTCAGAAAACGTCCACGTCTCAATCCATGTCTCAAGCTCAGGAATCGATACCAATGGCAATAGCACGACGTTTGGGCTACGACCTTGGATAGAGTCGAGCAGCGTTTGATACTTTAGGTTACTGATGAAGATATGCTGCTCATGTGAGGACAGATTGCCGTAGTCCATACGATCACGTGATACATCGACTTCTTCTGGACGCCAAAAGAACGATAGCTGCTTTTCAATCAATTGCTCAAAGATAGGGTGCTTTTGTTGATCGTAACGCGCCACGTTGACCGGATTACCAAAAAACATCGGCTCTGTTAGCGCATTGTTTGGCGTTTGGGAAAAAATCGAATAAGTCATGAGACTGCCTTTATCATTGATATGGTTATTAGGTTATAGGGTTTTGACTAGATTTGGTTTGATTGGATTATATTACAAGTGCTCTAAAGATATCTGTTCTGACGTCTGTCCATCATTCATATACGCTTTAAATATCTCACTCAGCTCACTATCGTCCAAACCTTCCAATTCATCGATCGCACTCTTACGCAGCGCACTCAAGCCATCATCATCTGATAGTTGCTGCATTTCTTTCTGTACGTCTTTTTTAGTCGTTCTCTTTACTGGTTTTTTCAATACTTTTGTGGTGACTTTCTTTAATGCTTCTGGTTTTGCTGCTGTACCTTCGTTTAATTGCTCACGGACGTCTGTGATGTTGACTTCCACTTGTACGATATGCGAGCCACCATCGTTTAGGTCTGAAAATACATTTGGGATAAACAAACCACCGTCTTTGATGATTGCAGTATAGTGCACATGACCTCCGTCGTTTTTATTTTTTGTGTGTTTCAATTATGGCTGGCGTGTCGCAAGCGCATCATATACTTTGTTATTTTCTCTTTTGCCGACTGCTAATACATAAACCACCACCACATCATCTTTTACGGTATATACCAGACGATAGCCTACGGTGCGTAATTTGATTTTATAAGTATCGGTATGTCCCGACAGTTTTGACGCAGGCACATGAGGATTGGACAATCGCTGCTGTAACTTTTTCTTAAACTGCTGCTGAATACTGGGCGCTAGCTTTTTCCATTCTTTTAACGCGAGAGGATGAAACTCAAGATTATAAGTCATCTAACGTAACCTTTATAGGTACTTGCCCGTCGTTCATTCGGGCACTAACCGTTTGGCTTAATGCCATATCGTCCATCGCTTCCATCATGCGCTCATACATATCTGTGGAAACTAAGTAAGCCACAGGTTTATTATGATTTAAAATAGCAATAGACTCACCGTCTGACTGTTTAATCAGTGCCGAAGGGTTATTTTTCAGCTCTGATATACTGGCTGTTTGTGTTGCAAATATTGGTTGCATGACTCATTCTCCGCTAATATTAAGCTCCAAATATAGGGTTAATTTTAGCACGAAAATAAGGTCTTAATTTTTATTGTATTTATTTTAAATATTTTGGGTAGCCAATCCCGTCTACCGCTTGTATCTGCCTAGCCGCTGGCGTGCAGTCTATCGTGTCTGGTCGCATTCCTGTTGCCTCGATAATACGTCCAGCCACAGCCTGCATCGCCATCAGCGTTGGCAGGATACCGCTATAGTCGGGGCTAAAAAGCTTCGCTGTAGCAAGGTTAGTCTTTCTAAATGAATTTTCCTTTTCGAGAGTATACATGGGGATAGTTCGTTCGTTATCTGAAATACTAAAGAAACAATTTCTAATATGTAAATATAAAGCAACTTATAAAATTGATTCAATAATTCTTAATGTAGCTTTAGCAGCAATTTCACAAGCTAGTTCTTGGTATTTGTCACTTTTTTCATCGTTTCCGTTATCAACTACACTCTTAATGCTGAAAAATATTGGCGATGAATTAGCTAATCTTGCAGCTTCATAAACAGAATAGTTTTCCATATCGAAAGATATTACTTTTCTGTGCTGATTTGACACATTTTTACTCATTTCATTGTCAGCAACAACAGTACTACCACTCGAAGCTACACCTAATATAGTTTTTAAATCAATACTTTCAAGATGCTCAGGTATTTGACTTCGTTTTAGCGTTATCCCATCCATTAAACTATTATTAAAATTATTAACGTTTATGATGCTTTTTAATCTAAGAGAAACTTCGTTATCAAGTTGTACTGAGTAAGGTTCACTAGTTAAGCCTTCAACAGTCCATTTTCCAGAGTCATGTTGATAACATACATCAGGTATTACTAAGTCGTAAATATTTACCTCATCTTTTATACCTGCACATATACCACTCATACAAATTAGATTAGGTTGAAAAATCTCAATTGCTCTAGAGGAAGTAATTGCTGCATCAACCAAACCCATGCGTGGACAGGTTATGATCATACCTCTAAAATCATTTATTTTTAACTCTCTACAGTCTAAACCCCTAACAGGTTTATTTTCTGTAAGACTACAATCTAATTTGGCGAAAGCTAATGTCTCTTTCTCTAAAGCACATATGATTACGAAATCATATTTAGGCAGAGACATGTTTTTAGATATATATCTAATTATAGGTTCATGCCAATTATTATCATCCGAAAATGTAATTACAGTTATGTCTTTAGTGTTCAAATCATTAGAATGAGCTATAGCTTTATCTTGAAACTTGGTAAGAGCAATAACGTTTGTAGTTGAATTCATACAACTTTCATCTCTAACTGCTTTCATTAACTCTTTACTTAAGTCTTTTGGTTCATCACCGTCGAAATGAGGAACTAAAAGATCCATTAATATTAAGTCATACTTGTGAGTAAGTATTTGCTTATAAAAAGAATTGTAGTTGCTGGATTCTTCTAGTGAAATATCAAAATCAACACTATTTATAAATGAGCGTATTCTTTCAAGTTTAGAAGTATCATCTTCAAGAATTAAAATTTTCATAACTACTTAGTGCCTTAGTAAGTTCCGATTTCCACAACGATGCTCCTTCTGAGTATTGGATACATTTCAATACTCTATAGTTGTAATGTTCAAATATAGATTTTTCCGCTTTAGCTGTTGGATAATGGCTTCCACAAATTTCGATATCTGGATATTGTGTGATAATTATACAATCATCTGTCCTTTTCAAAGATTTTAGTTCGAAAATAACTTGTAATCCGCCAATAGGTAGAGATTTGGGAGTACCTCCAGCTACTTTAAAAGGATGACTAGGTATTGACATATCAAGTAAGATTAAGTCAAAAGTAATGTCATTTATGATTATAGTAGCATCATATAAATTAGTTGCTTCGTGTAGTTCGACAGATTTGAAACTATTTACCAAAAACTGCTTTAAGCTACTCAGCTTAAATTCATCATCCTCAACAACTAAAATTTTAAACATTATTTTTAATCCAGTAATTAAAGGATACGTATACTTTTCTATCGTAACATTTAATTTTACTAAGCGTAAAATATTCATCATATCTATCTAAATTATAAAGTTTCTTAATACCACTATTGTTTTCAATCAATTGCGCTGTTTCAATGTCTTCGTCACCTGATATATGTAATCGTTGATTAATCTCAGATTCAGTATCTTTGTCCTTTATTTCGGAGACTAATTCAAAGTCAATAAGCTGACTTCTGAGATCGTAAGATATATGACTAGATAGATAAGAATTCTCTTTGCCATGCTTAGCAGCATTATAAATAACTACAAACAACGCATCATATACGCAAAGAAAACGGCTTCCTATAAATTCAATATCATTAACTATATCTATTTCTTCTTTACATCTAAAGTTTTTATAAGTCTCTTTCACCTGTTTAACCACGACGGTAAATAATAAAGATAGTAAAACTTTGGGAGATACGCTACTTGGTTTTTGAAACCAATCATTGATTTTTTTATATTTATCATCAATTTTTCTTTGAAAATCTAGACTAAAAGGTTTTAAGGTTTCAATATTATTTTCTAATAGAAATATTTCAGCCTTATCTAATAAGTTATTTTTAGCAAGTTCGATAATTTCAAACCTTTCTTTCTGAAAGAAATTATTTATTTCAAGTAAATTAATGGTTATCAAGTTCCAACAATATTCATCAATTATTGATATAAGACCATTTCCATCATTATCTTCATAGTCTTTAATTAAATATTCTATACAATCTTTAGCTATTGCTTCTTTAAATGAACCATCATAAATAGTTGGTTTAATCAATCCGTTCATTTTAGTATCAGTTTTAATGTGAAGTTTTTCGTTAATTATGTAATCTATTCTATCTTCATATTCGGATTTCCATTTCAGCCAAGTATGTAAAAAAGGTGAATCTACTAAAAATGGAAATTCTTCTTCTAAGGCGCTATTTATACTCGAAAAAGCATGGCCTTTAAAAGTACCATGCCTTATCCTTCTACCTAAGTAAGATGTAATTCCAAACACACTATTTGTGCAAAACTGTCTATAGATTATATCTATATAATCTAAAAGTAATGGAGACTCAGAGTTTGATAAGCTTGAATGTACTGATGATATAATAGCACTATTAAGATTTATGTATAGTTCATTAAATAACCATTCATTAAAACGTGTTATATCAACATAAATCCTATGATCATCTATTTCGTTTCTTATTTCATTTATTTGATGCTCGATTCTTAGTGTCTTCGCCATCTCATAATATCTATTTCTAAGCTCAGTAGAGGAATGTTCAGCTCTCCAGTTATGAAGATTAGCTCTTGTTTCTGTAATCATAAACGCGGAATCAATAAGAAATGGCATAAGAGCTAGACAGTCTTCAGTCAATACTTCGTACGTATATAGTGCAACAGTTGGAGACAATTCATTAAAGTATTCTAATAAAGTTATAAGATTAGATCCAAATTTTTCTATCGTAATACCTTGTATCATTTTTCTAAGTAAGAAGCCGTGCTCATCATTATTAGTTTTTCTACTTATTAACATATAATAAATTATTTTTGATAATAAATTTGGAGATGCATCAGCCATTATCTGAATTTTCTCGCTATCAATAGTTCTTGGCAAATCAGAAGTCTGTTCCATCAACAAGAATAAATGTTTATCTGATAACATCCACATTCCGTTAGTCACAAAAGTCGTATAATTAAACATAGCAGATTTTGTAACATAACCTTCATTTATCATATCTGTAAAATAATTGCTATTATCACTATTTGAGGTACTAATTTCAGAGATCAAAGTTGATAAATTATGTTTTTTAACATATTTTTCTAAAATTAATAGCATTGAATCATCATTGAAATCCAAATAGGTTGAATCTGGACTATCATTAAAGAAATCTAAGAATAATTTATATGATTTGATGTCCTTTACTTCATACCAAGCACTGGAATGTCTATAAAATATACTTTCGATTTCACTTAACTCTTTTTCTTCTAAAAAATAATCAATATAAAATTCACAGATATCAGTTTTATTAACCTTGTAAGAGTCGATAATATTAACAAACCAATTTATGCCGCTTAATGAATCTATATCGTATAAGTCATCATTTAAGTATATATAGATAAGCGCATCAATAAGTGAACTGGATAAATTATTGTACAAGTTTGTACATAATTCAGATTCTTTAGATCTATGTTTAAACGGAATACGAATCATAGATGATAAAAATGAATCTGCCGATGTGTATTTCATTAAAGATTTCTTCAAACTAAAGTAATCTAAGTCAGGCTGGTAGCATTGCTGAATAGAGCTTAAAAGGCTATTGATCCCATTTGCATTATGTTCATCTATAAAATTTTGAGTATAATGGCTATCTACAGAACTAGAGTAGTGTGTTAGTTCATTTATCAATATAATTTTTCTGATCAAGAATGCACTATAACCGCACTTTTCTAAAACTTCATTTATATGATTTTCGCACTTATTAAACTCTTTTTGTAATATACACTCATTAATAATAAAGATATTTTCTAAGAAGAATTTTAACGTTTCTTTAT
Source organism: Psychrobacter sp. UBA6739 (assembly GCF_002453835.1). NCBI lineage: Bacteria > Pseudomonadati > Pseudomonadota > Gammaproteobacteria > Moraxellales > Moraxellaceae > Psychrobacter > Psychrobacter sp. UBA6739. The sequence continues at coordinate 78,964 of NZ_DKHR01000058.1, read as the reverse complement.
TTTGTTCAGCATATGCACTGACTAGTCCTAGTGTTCTTTTTAGGTCTAAAGCCTTTAAGGGTCTATAATGATTGATAATAATAGGTTTTTTAGGAAATAAATTTTGAACGAGTACGTTTACTTCATCGTCATTATTAGCCTTTTTTAGATGATTTATTATATTCTCTATCACAATAATTTCTTGTACTGTACATATTCGTCTTAGTTTATGAACGGATTTCTTCGCGTCAGTATTTTCATCATATAATAAAGCTCTCAATAAATTTCTTTTCTTAATATTAGCGTTTTTAAAAAACCATTTTTCATCATCATTGGTATTATGATTATTTAATATAGAAAGTAATTTAAAATCCTTCATTTCGTGACTCAACTATCAACTTTACTTTGAATTTTATGTTGTAATCTACTTATAAAACTTTATCTATATAATAGAAATATTATTTAATAATATTTTTTTCAATTGGGAATATTATTTCTATGTTATAAGAATCACGAACAGCGAGTCCAACCCAAAAGCCAAACCCGCCATCCAACAAAAGCTTAAATCTTACATGCACCGCCAGCACAATCATCTTCCATATCCGCTTGCGCATCGTTCGCACCATCACGGGTGTTGTGATAATAAAGCGTCTTCACACCTAGTTTATACGCGTTTAGTAAATCTTTAAGCAATATCTTCATTGGTACACGGCCACCTTCATAACGAACCGGATCGTAGTTGGTATTGGCAGAGATACTTTGATCGACGAATTTCTGCATGACAGCGACCAGCCTTAGGTAACCGTCATTGTTTGGCATTTGCCATAGTAGCTCATACTGATTTTTTAGCTTATCAATCTCAGGCACGACTTGCTTTAAGATGCCATCTTTTGACGCTTTGATAGACACCAGACCGCGTGGTGGCTCGATACCGTTGGTCGCGTTGGCAATCTGACTAGAGGTCTCAGACGGCATCAAGGCGGTTAGGGTAGAGTTGCGCAGACCATGAGTGGTGATTTCAGTACGTAGCGTTTCCCAATCGAGATGTAGTGGTTCTTGGCAGATTTTATCTAAGTCTTTTTTGTACGTATCAATCGGTAGGATACCTTGCGAGTACGTCGTCTCATTGAACGCAGGACACGCGCCTTGCTCTTTTGCCAATTTGTTTGATGCTTTCAAGAGATAGAATTGCAATGCTTCAAACGTTTGATGCGTTAGACCAAGCGCGCTGTCATCTGAATAGCGCACGCCATTTTTAGCTAAGTAATAAGCATAGTTAATCACGCCCACACCGAGCGTACGACGACGCATGCTGCCGTTTTGAGCTGCTTTGACTGGATAGTCTTGATAGTCGAGCAGGGCATCAAGCGCACGGACGATTAGCTCGGCTGGCTCTTCGATATCGCTGACGTTTTCAACTTTACCTAAGTTGACCGCTGATAGCGTACAAAGCGCGATTTCGCCTTCTTCGTCATTGATATTATCAAGTGGCTTGGTCGGTAGGGCAATTTCCATACATAGGTTTGACTGACGAATCGGCGCAACCGTTGGGTCAAATGGGCTATGCGTATTGCAATGATCGACGTTTTGGATGTAGATACGACCCGTGCTCGCACGTTCTTGCATCATTAGGCTGAACAAATCAGCGGCTGGGATTTGACGGCTACGAATGCTTGGGTCATTTTCGTACTTGGTGTATAACGCTTCGAATTTGTCTTGATCTTCAAAGAACGCATCATACAAGCCAGGGGTATCACCTGGTGAAAATAACGAGATGTCTTGACCTTTGATCAGGCGAGTGTACATCGTTTTGTTTAACTGGACGCCATAATCCATATGACGCACACGGTTGTCTTCCACGCCGCGGTTGTTTTTAAGTACCAGTAATGACTCGACTTCTAAATGCCATAGTGGGTAAAACAACGTCGCTGCACCACCACGGACGCCGCCTTGTGAGCAGCATTTAACAGCAGTTTGGAACAATTTATAGAATGGGATACAGCCAGTATGCTGGGCTTCACCGCCACGGATAGGGCTACCAAGGGCGCGGATGCGACCCGCGTTGATGCCGATACCAGCACGCTGTGACACATAGCGTACGATGGCGCTGGTGGTCGCGTTGATTGAGTCTAGGCTATCACCACATTCGATCAATACGCATGAGCTAAACTGACGCGATGGCGTACGCACGCCTGCCATGATAGGTGTTGGTAGCGAGATTTTGAATTGCGACGTCGCATCGTAAAAACGCTTTACGTAGTCCAAACGATCTGACTTGTCATAACGACTAAACAAACACATACCAACCAGCATGTACAAGAACTGCGGGCTTTCAAAGACGGTCTTGTTGACGCGGTCTTGGACGAGGTATTTACCTGCCATTTGCTCAACAGCGGCATAAGCAAGGTTCATATCGCGCCAGTGATCAAGATACTCTTCTAGCTCGTCAAATTCAGCACGGCTATAATCAGCTAAGATATGCTGATCGTATTTTCCTGCGTCGGTCAGTTTTTTGACATGATCATAAAGGTGCGGCGGGGGGAATTTATTGTAAGCAATTTTACGCAGATGGAAAATCGCCAAACGCGCAGCCAAATACTGATAATCAGGCGTATCTTCAGAGATAAGATCTGCTGCTGACTTGATGATGGTCTCGTGAATATCGCGAGTCTTGATACCTTCATAAAACTGAATGTGCGACTTTAGCTCAACTTGCGACACAGACACATTATCCAAATTGTGAGCTGCCCACTCGATTACCTTATGAATTTTATCCAAATCAATAAGCTCTAATCGTCCGTCACGTTTGGTCACTTTGATTTTGTCGATGTGTGTCATGTTGCCCTCTTAAGTTGATAACTTGGTAATTATTTATAATGTTGCTTATAGTGATGCTGCACAGTCAGTAAACGGCAGGCATTCTTTATAATGCTACGATGCTTGCGCCGCGATAGGTGTTTTTTTAGGCAAAAATCTACCGCTACTCATAGTGACAATTAAATTCACTGAGTACTACATATAGCGTGTTTGTTAGTAGGTAGGCACAATATAGCGGGAAAATTTTGAAAATACTATATTGATTTTAGCATCAAACTATGTTGCTGTGAGGTTGTGCTGTGTCCGAATTTTAGCAAAGGACGATGGGGTAAGGGTTAGACGCGATTGACTCAAATAATAAGTTTTTTGTAAAAATCGTAGGATCATTTGCTTTTCATTCGCGAGTAAATGACCCACCAATAAGGGGATATAGAACAATAATCATGAGGGCGCAGATTGTACAGCAAACCACAAAAAATCGCCACCCGTATGTGATTAATAGCGAGTGACGATTTCGACGGAAAAGCAGCTGGCTTTTTTTAAACGACAATTATCTGTTTATACGACCAAACGGACTGTTTTGGCAGCGTCGAGTGAGGCATACAGTACATTGACCTGATCGGCTGCTGTAAGATATAGATTGACCCGTGCTGAATGGAAGCGACCCGTTTTAGACGGTTTCACTTCTATCGAGGCCAAATCGAAATCAGGGAACTGACTGCCCAAGATAAGCTTCACTTCGTTTAGTAAGTTCTCACGCTCGCCTTCATGACCAATGATGCTAAGTGGATAGTTCATTGGAAAGTCCCAGAGCTCAGGATTTTGAATATCCGTTCTTTTGCCTGTGACCACACCTTGATTGGGCGTTAGGTTGGTCATTTTTACTGATTTTTCATTTGCTGGTGCTTGGTTGTTGTTTTGATTGGTGCTGTCTTTTGGATCGTCAGTCATGATGTGTGCCTCGCTTTATTAAATGTTAGCTATTAGCATAAGAGCTTTATTCACCATTTATAGTGGCACTAAACTTATAATTCAAGTGCTAAAATGGCAATGACAGTATGCTATGGATCACTGTGATCTGTCATAAATTTTGCTCAGTTATCCATGATAATCAAATGCTAATACACATATCAGCTCATTTTTTATAAGCACAAACAGCGACGTAATCCCCACGGTCATAGCCTTCGATGACTTCTTGCACTTTGTCATTGGCATACATAGGATGGGTCAGTAAGGTTTGTGCATACTCAAAATCGACAAAACCATTGGCTTGCATCAGCGCGATTTTTTCATCAGAGGTGCGCCAATTTGCTGATTTAACCAGCTCAATAGGATAGGGATCAGCAGGGGAGATGTGCGCAAGTAGCGGATGCTCCCAAGTATTTAATGAGCTTGCTAAATTATATAAGCTGGCAAAACCGCTTTCTTTTGGCACATCGATAACAATCAATTTACCGCCCGTTTTTAAGGCATCAAATGCCTTTTTAATGCAGATATCCAAATCGCTAATATAACTGACACTGCCGTTAAACATGATGATATCAAACTTATTTGGCTCAATATCGCAAGTCTCGGCAGGACTAATATCCACTTGCAGACCGCGTTTTTCGGCAATGGCGGCCATGTCTTTAGAAGGCTCAATGCCGTGCCTGATATGGAGATCATAATCCTGCGCCAATAGTGACTCAAACAGTCCACTACCGCAGCCGATAGACAATATCTCACTGTCCTTATTTAAGAAATGAGCGACAAGTTTTAGCTCACTGGTCAGTAAGTTTTGGTTGTCAAAAAACCAGCTGTCATACGCGCTTGCGTGTTCATCGAATGCTGCCATGGTGTTTCTCCTTGAGTATTTTTTGTTGTATCGTTAATCCACTATAAAAGAGTGACAGCGTTCATCTGCACTCGGTTGCCTTATCACTGTTTTAAATTGAATCAATTATATTGAATAGTACGTGACGTTAAATTTGCCATAAAGCTAGCACTTTGCATAGGGGCTAGGACAGATCAAGCGCCTGCTGCCAAAAATTCACTTCCATACGTGAAGCAGTATTAAATAACTGTTGGAATTTGTCTGCCTGAGAGGGGTTAGCCTGTGCTAGTAGCGTATTAATCTGCGCTTCATTCTGCGCGGTAATCGCTTGAAATTCGTCACTGGCAAAGACATCAATCCATGGCTGGTAAGGATTGTCCGCGACAAAACCTTGTTCTTTAATGCGTTTACCAATTTCGCCATAACCCATCAAACAAGGAGCAATCGCCGCATAAAGCTCAGCCAATGAGCCTGACATTGCAGCGTCCAATAGGTAGCGGCTATAGGCGATAGTCACGGCAGATTCAGGGTTGCTTTCTACTTCTTTAAGTGGGATGCCCCACTCATGACATAAATCGAGATACATGCCAATTTCCATATCGAGCATGGCGTTAATGCCTGCTTGACCGACACGCATTTGTGCCAGCGTATCACTCTTATACACGCTCAACGCCATCACACGGGTATAGTGAATAAGATATAAATAGTCTTGCACAAGATAGTGACGAAAGCTGTCAGGGGCGAGCGTACCTGCCGTTAGCTGTTTGACAAAATCATGTTGGATGTAGTCAGCCCATGTGGGGCAATGGTGGCGTAATGTTTGGTAGTTCATAGTATTCACTTACTGTTATAAAATGCGCGAGTAAGCAAAGAGTAGGAGGTGATAAGTAAGCAGGCACAAAAAAACCTTACCAAATTATGTGAATAAACTGGCAAGGCTTGCTTAGCAATGTATGCTTAAGAGGTGTGCTATAAAATGTCACGCTTGTTTCCTACGTCAGTGCTAACTGCATCAGGTTCGCGGGTAACTCTCAGCCATGATTTTGAATTGTAGTTAAAGCATCAAAAATCAAAGCACCCCGACAAGGTTTATTTTTCAGAAATAAATATAAAGTTTACATAAGTTTAAACTGCTCGTACTTAAGCAATCGGCCCTATGGTAGACGAATTCAGTCATCATTAGCAAGTGATGCGCAAAAAACCATGAATAAAGGTTGTCTTGCAAGCGTAAATAGGCAAGATTTTACCTTCTATTAAGCTGGTCAAGTACCACGATAATGGCGAGAGAAAGCACTATTTTCAAATGCATTTTTTATTCATAAACGCTCTACTATTGCCTATATTATTTAGCTACCCGACGGTAGGGTATATAAAAAATATCTCATAAATTAAGTCAATATGTTTATGGGGCACTGTCTCATTTAGCATTGATTGCTTTATGATTTATAGGCGTTCAGCTAAGAGGCTATGGTAAATAACCATTGATAGGAGTGATCTCAGGCGGAATATCTGCCTCTTCTAGTGCTTCTCGCAGATTGATCTCGATAGTACGCGACAATGCAGTCAGGGGTAGTTTGTTGGCGGCTAAGCCGAAAGGCTCTTCTAGCTCTTCACTGAGGGCATCCAAACCAAAAAAGGTATAAGCGATCACGGCACAAATCAGTGGGGTCACCCAACCGAGCGAGGCCACCAAGCCAAAAGGCAACATGATGCAATACAGATAGGTCGTGCGATGGACCAGCAGCATATAAGCAAACGGCAGCGGTGTATTATGAATGCGCTCGCAGGCCGCCAATACAATGGTCATAGACGTCAGGCGCTCGTCCATATTCTGTATGACTTGTTCTGATACCAGCCCTTGACGCCGAATGTCGCCGAGCTGCTTACCCATGAGGCGCATGATGTAATCAGGTAGATTGCGCGCTTGGCGCATACTATCATGGTGTTTTGATGCGACAAAAGGCTCGACATCATGCCAAGGTGACGATCCGCGCAGGCGATGGCGCACAGCATGCGCAAAAGCAATGGTCAGGTAAACCATCGTTCGCCCAGTCTCGCGCCCATTTTCGGTATCAGCATCTATAAAAGAAAGCACTTGACGGGTTAAGCTACGCGCATCATATACCAACTGACCCCAAAGTCCTCGAGCTTCCCACCAGCGTTGATAACTGGCATTGTTGCGAAAACCAAGAAATAGCGACAACGCGATTCCTAGCAAGGTAAAAGGAGCCATACCATAATAAGGAAAAGAGTCAGGAAGCCAGTGCTGAATAATTGTTATAAGTGTGCTGAGAAGCGCGATCAGCAAAATTTGCGGATAAATTTTTGGAATGACAGAGCCGTGCAGGGTAAAAAGTATCTTGAGAGCGTTTGGGGTTTGCCGGACAATCATGGTGTTTCCTATCGATGGCATGTATAAAAAAGCGATGGCAAGGGTATCAATCAGCGTATACTCAAATCATCGCGACCTATGATATCAGTAGTTACCAATATGGCAATAATAAGATGATACTTAAATACTTAAATACTTGAATCACTCTTGTATTACGCAGCAGCAAGGAAAACTGTAAGCACGCTCTAACGGGTCTCTTCTTCACGCAGCGTCAGCACTTCATAACCATCGGCAGTCACCGCGATGGTATGCTCCCATTGGGCAGAAAGCTTTTTGTCTGCAGTCACCACCGTCCAGCCGTCTTTTTTCATTTTTACTTTGGCTTTGCCTTGATTAATCATTGGCTCAATAGTAAAGGTCATACCTTGTTTTAGAACCAAGCCTGCACCTGCGCGACCATAATGTAAAACTTCAGGCTGTTCGTGCATTTCGCGACCGATACCATGCCCGCAGTATTCTCTAACGACAGAGTAACCGTGCTGTTCGGCATGGCTTTGAATGGCATGCCCAACATCACCGAGCGTTGCACCCGGTTTGACAACACGGATACCTGCCCACATGGCCTCATAAGTGTTATCGACGAGGCATTTTGTTAAGGGCATCACATCGCCAATCATATACATTTTGCTAGAGTCGGCAATAAAACCGCCTTTTTCTAAAGTAATGTCCACATTGATGATATCGCCTGATTTTAGGACTTGGTTGCTTGAGGGTACACCATGACAAACTACTTGATTGACAGAAGTATTGAGCACGTATTGGTAGCCGTATTGACCTTTGCTGGCAGGTCGTGATTGTAAAACATCCACAATATAGCGCTCAGCCAAATCATTGACAGTCATTGTGGAGATGCCAGCGACCATGTGCGTATCTAAGTAAGCAAAAACCGATGCCAATAAGCGTCCAGACTCACGCATGATGGCCAACTCTTCAGTAGTTTTTAGCGCGATTTTAGCCATCGATAAGATTTCCTATATTAACATCTGCTCGTTTTAACTGCTCGCTGATGATATCGGTATAAGATGCGTGAGGATTGGCCTCGGCCAACATACCTATCTTTATCCAATACTCTGCCTGCGCGTTAATCGAACGTACCATTACCGCACTGGCTTTACGAAGCTCTTCGTGTAGCGCATCATCAATTTTAACAATACCCATTGTTTTACCTAGTATATGAAATGTATACGAATCATACATATTGTATAGTTCCATTGCAAGCTCGTTCTTGTATTCCTCGATGAAGACATGTAGTTATAGCATTCGAGCCATCAAATCGATGACACAAAAAAGCCGAGATAGACTCGGCTTTTTTATTGGTGCTTAGTTTGCTTTATGATTAATCATTCTCTAAGAAAGAACGCAGATGCTCAGAGCGTGACGGATGACGCAATTTACGCAGTGCTTTTGCCTCAATCTGACGAATACGCTCACGTGTTACATCAAACTGCTTACCCACTTCTTCCAAGGTATGGTCGGTTGGCATGTCGATACCAAAGCGCATTTTTAGTACGCGTGCTTCACGCTCAGTCAGATTGCCCAATACATCACGAGTCGCTTCACGCAGACCAGCTGCGGTCGCATCATCAACAGGGCTTGAGATCGTACCATCTTCGATGAAATCACCTAGATGCGAGTCTTCATCATCACCGATGGGTGTCTCCATAGAGATAGGCTCTTTGGCGATTTTCAGTACTTTACGGACTTTAACTTCGTCCATCTCTAAGCGTTCACCTAACTCCTCAGGCGTTGGCTCGCGTCCCATTTCTTGTAGCAACTGACGAGAAACACGATTTATTTTGTTAATGGTCTCGATCATGTGTACAGGAATACGGATGGTACGCGCTTGGTCAGCGATAGAGCGGGTAATTGCCTGACGAATCCACCATGTCGCATAGGTCGAGAACTTATAACCACGGCGATATTCAAATTTATCGACTGCTTTCATTAGACCGATGTTACCTTCTTGGATTAGATCTAAGAACTGTAGACCACGGTTGGTATATTTCTTCGCGATAGAAATAACCAAACGCAGGTTAGCTTCGACCATTTCTTTTTTGGCGCGGCGAGCTTTTGCTTCACCGACTGCCATACGGCGCGCCACGTCTTTCATGTCGTGGATTTTCATGTCGAGCTGTTGCTCGTAGTCACGAATGCGACGTTGCAATAAAATAACATCATCAGTGACTTTTTCTAGCGTACCAGCAAATGCAGGCTTACCTTTGATGCGCTCAATCAGCCAATCAACGTTGGTTTCGTTGCTAGGGAAAGTCTTACGGAACTCTTCACGTGGCATACGACCACGGCGAATGACCAAACGCATAATCTGACGCTCTTGCTTACGTACATCATCATAGACATCATGCATGATGGCCATGACTTGGTCTGACAAGCGATTGTTTAGCTTAAGCATCATAAAGCGTTCGGCAAGTAGGGCATAAGCAGTATCTGCTTCTGTGCTACCACGGCCATAATCTAGCAAGGCTTGCTTGGCTTTAATAAATAAGTGTTCGATTTCTTCTAGACGCAGACGTACTTCTTCAGGATCGATACCGCTGGTTTCTTCTTCAGCTTCCTCTTCAACGTCGTCTTCATCCTCGTCCTCATCATCAAGCGCCGCTGCTTTGGCTTTTGCTTTGATCACAGGTGGATTTTCTTTTTCTTCTTTTATGCGTTCACGTTCTTCTTTTGCTGCCTCTTTCGCTTCTTGGGCAGCGATTTTGTCTGCTTCGGTCTCAGGATCTAAAAAGCCAGTAATGACGTCAGAAAGCTTTTTTTCGCCATCTTGTACTTTTTGATACTCATCAAGGACGAACTGTACGGTGCCCGGCCAGTAAGACATCGCATGCTGTACGTCACGAATGCCTTCTTCGATACGCTTGGCAATAGCAATCTCACCTTCACGGGTTAATAGATCAACCGTACCCATTTCACGCATATACATACGTACAGGGTCAGTGGTGCGACCCGGCTCAGTCTCAACAGAGGCCAATACCGCCGCTGCCTCATCCGCTGCCATGTCATCATCGCTTGAATCGTCGTTCATCAAGATGTCATCGGCATCAGGCGCAGATTCAAAGATTTTGATACCAACGTCGGTCAGCATTTGCACAATATCTTCGATCTGATCGCTTTCGGTAATAGAGTCGGGCAGTTGGTCATTCACCTCAGCATAGGTGAGATAGCCTTGCTCTTTACCCATTTGGATTAAGGTGGCCAGTTGAGATGTGGACTTAGAAACTGACTTATCGTTCATAAATACTCGCTTACTTGCATCGGACATTTTTATATTGTGACGCGCTATCGCTCGTTCAGTGCGTTGATGTAATCAATCGATTCATCAAAATATGGCGTAGAGGTTGTCAATAATATCAAAAATGAGTTGATATGAATAAAGGCTCAAAATACTACAATTACAATGCTAAAAAACTGCTAGAAATTGGTCGCGCTAAAAACTCTTCAAGATAACATTATCTAAAAAATAATATATAAAGATAACGGTACCTAAAAACGGATACTTCAAAATAATATCTAAAATTTGTGCTTAATGAGGCGGATTTATCGCCATCTATTAAATCGGGCTATAAATAGTTAGCGACACAGTTTAACACACACCAGCGTAATCAAGCACGAGGTAGTGATATCTACCGACCGTTTTTTGCTGATTATTTTATATCAGCCAAATGATTAAATGGTAATACATGCTATTGGGCATAATCATTAGTAGTGGGGGCAGCCGCTATACTTTTAAAGGGTTAGAGATTTTTTAGCAAAAATAATGGCAAACGTTAAGATTTGACGGTAACCATCTGCGCTGACTGCTCAGCTTGCTGCGCGCGTAACCAGTCATTTAATAACTGCGACTGCTTACGGACAATCGCCAGCTTGATATGATCAGGATTTTTGATGAGCTCTTGCATCTTTTTTTGCAGATGTAACTTGAGCAACTGCATCACCAAGTTTTCGATCAACTCATCCAAGCTCAAAATATTTCTGCCAATTAATGTCTTATAAAATCCGCCCCAGCTACGGCTAAGTGTCTCTTGGGTGATTGGTTTGACATTAGACAATATAAAGTGTGCGGCGGCGTTGGCATCTTTGGGTAAATGATTCAGGCAGCGTTTGATGGTGCTAACGATATCCAGCAAGGCGATATCTTGCAAATCTTCCCAAGCCAGCGGACGCAAGATGTCAGGCGCGGCTTTTTGCTTGATGTGTGCTGGCAGCTGTAAATCATTAATACCTGCCTGCTGCCAAATGGCTTCGATAGGGTCTTCAATTAAGGCACGTGGCTGAAACAAAAAACAAAGCTGCAATTGCTGACTGATGGTCATGTCACCATCAAAATCTAGCAGCGCATCTTTGGCTTCGATATTTTGGCTACGTTTACCACCCAGCTTCTGATAGACGTCATTGTTCAGCAAATAGCGAAAGCTACTGCCTTTAGGTAATGCAGTGGTCAAGGCACGTACTTGCGACATGAGCTTGGCTTTGCCTTCTGCTAAGGTTAAATCGTAACGCTCGCTTAAATAGGCAAAAATATACTGTGACAATGGCATGGCATTCGCGATTTGCTCACGCATGGCATCGCCACCCTGACTTTTAATAAACGTATCAGGATCATGATTGTTGGGTAGGGTCAAAAACCGCAACTCTTTGTCATCGGCAAGCACGGGTAGCGCAACTTCAAGGGTGCGCCAAGCGGCTTTTTGCCCAGCGCTATCGCCATCAAAGCTCAACGTTAGGGTTGGGTTCAGCGTCAGTAATCGTGATATTTGACTTTCATTGATCGCCGTACCCATGGAAGCAATAGCGCCATAGATACCCGCTTGGTAAAGGGCGATCACATCCATATAGCCTTCGACCACCAGCCAGCTGTCGGCACGTTGTTGGCGTGATTCGTAATAGCCATACAGCACATGCTGTTTATGAAAAACGGGCGAGTCAGAGGAGTTGATATATTTAGGTTTTACTTCATCATCGAGCGCCCGTCCACCGAAGCCAATGGTGCGTCCTTGATTGTCTCGAATCGGGAAAATGACCCGATCACGGAGTAGATCATAATCACGTCCAGACTCGGACTGGCGCACTAAGCCTAACGCTTTGAGCCCTTCAATATCCTGCGGAAACTGATGCTCAAGATGCTGCCAACCAAATGGCGCATAGCCCAAACCAAACGTTTCAAAGATATCTTCTGTAATACCACGCGATAAAAAATAGTGCTTGGCATGCGGATGAAGGGTGAGATTGTGCTGATAAAACTGCTGGATTTGCTCTAACAGCTCATACAGGTTACCGTCTTTATCGGAAACGCTATGATCATCGTACAATGCCGCAGCGTCAGTATCGCCACCTGTCAACCATTCTGGCGGATAGCTATGATCATCCTGGTAGTCTGCGCCATAAGAATCTTCTGGATAAGATGCTGAGTCGTAAGCATCTAGCGGCGGATACCCATCGTAGCCGTTGTTACTGTCGTGATAAACGGGTTGATCGGTATCGCCGTACTGGTTTTGTTGCTGAATAGCCGAAGTAGCGTTAATAGAAGGTACATTAATTGTTTGAGCAGGACTTTTAGCGTCGATAGTCGGATTACGTGTTGGCGGTGGTGCAATCGGTTTTGATACACGGCGCTGGTAGCTGACGTTTTGTTGCTCTTCTTTTGGGACTTCGATGCCTGTCTGCTTTGATAGCTCATTAACCGCTTCAATGAACGTTAAATTTTCGTAATCGCGTAAAAAACTGATGGCATTACCGCCGACGCTACAGCCAAAGCAGTGATAGATGTTTTTTTGTGGATTGACATAAAAAGAGGGCGACTTTTCGCCATGAAATGGACAGCAGCCTTTAAACTCACTACCAGCACGTTTAAGCGTCGTATGACGCCCAATGATACTGATTAAGTCAGCTTGGCTATTTAATTGGTCGAGAATGTGATTTGGAATACTCATGCAAAAAACAGTTTACCATAGGTGTATTATCTTAAGCATAGGCAATATCGGGCACAAACAATATTGGGCATAGATAATGAAACAGAAACAGAAAAAATAAGGCCAACTCTGTCGTTGACCTTATTTTTTTCATGATGTGCGTTGATGTGCTAAAAAGAAGAAACGTTCTCTTAATTAAAGAAAAGACGTTGCCTCAAATCCAGCGCATTTATTCATCATTCATATCGACATCTGCTGGCATGATATCAATCCCTTGAACAGGCAATGTCGTACGGCGTACAGGATTGATGTTTTGCGGATCGACATTGGCTTCTCTTGCCGTAGAGCCAGTGCTCGATTGGCTAGTAATGCGCTCAGCGGAAGCTTCAGGCAGACCCAAGCCGACGTTAATGCCAGTATTGGCGCGCACAGGTGAAGTACCTTGCGCTGCACTGGCTGCTGCATTATCGCTTGGCAGTCTCAATTGACTGGCGTTACGAATAACCTGAGTTTTGGTCGCGCCGTTATAGTCGCCTGTCGCAACTGATGAAGTATCTTTGTTAAAACGACTTAACTGTCCAAAAGTCAATTTGTTGATGAAAGAACGCTCACGTTTGGTGTCGAGTTTAACGCGTCCATTAGCACTTAACATGTTGGGATAATTAATCTGCAATAGAGTTTTGTATTCTGCTGCCAAATCAGACATACCCAATTTGTCATAGCTATAAGCTAAGACCGCGATTGCGTCTGGGATGGATTCACTAAGTGGATAGTATTGAAACACCCATTTGGCACGGTTAACAGCAGCGACATAAGCTTCGCGCTCGATATACCAGTTGGCGGCACTCATCTCACTTTCAGCAAACTGATTATAAATGAAAGTCATGCGCTGAGCGGCATCTGGCGCGTAAGGGCTGTTAGGGTACTTATTAATAAGCTCTTGAAAGTTAGCGAAGGCAATACGTAAATAGGCGGTATCACGCTCAGCTTGATTGAGCTTAAACAGTTTTAGACCTTCTGATGAGCCTTGCATATTGGCCACGCCGCGCACATAGTAAGCGTAGCTGACTTGCGGATTAGAAGGATACAGATTAATAAATTGCTCAGCGCTGGCAGCTGCCATTTCATACTTACCACTGGCATATTGTGCGTACATCATGTCGAGTAATGCTTGCTCAGCGTACTGTCCAGTAGGATAAAAAGTGCGCAGATTGGTCAAATCTTCGATGGCTTGTGTATAGCGGCCTTTATCAATCTGGGTAATGGCGTCGTTATAATAGTTCTGCTCTGATTTTTCGGCAGTTTCTACCGCATCGACGTCTTTACCGCCAGTCAGATTTTTGAAAGTCTGACAGCCCACTAAGTTTACGCTTAGCGCAAGTAGGGTTATTGAGGACAGTTTGATAAACGTATTGCCAACAGCTTGCATACTTCTTCTCCGACACAAGACGTATAATAGCAGCGACGCTATCATACTAGATATTAGGTTAATGATAAAAAACGATGCGTAGGCATCAATAGTGGTCTGTCATCTACTATGTCAATCATCGGACATACCAGTTATCGTTATTAAAAAACGCTTGATGGCATAGGGTTTATATCAAACCAAATGCTTTTAATAAAAATTCGATAAGCATACAGTGGCATAGCATACAGCAAAATATGGCTATACTTTATAGAATAACGTTTGCTTCGTCTATTTTTTCGCCATCTATATTGTACTTAATCCAATCGTGCTCATCGAATTTGAGTCAGTATTGTACAGTTATTAGTCTACTGCAACACAGATGCGATATGCTGCTGCTCGCAATGAGCTGTACACCAGCGCATGTCAGTTTGGCATTTTAACATGAGCTGCTGTCACGAGCGATATCGAATGTCGCTGACACTGACAAATATACAGTAAATTACAGCAATGTCATATTTTAGAGAGTTAAGTACGGCGCTGACGCTCACCGCGGTATAATCAAAAAATGACAGATAACACACAGCTTCTATAGGGCTTAGGCGCTTGGCGTGATACACTAGCACGGTATTGCCTCCGCTTTTTTCGACGACGATCGCTTTTATGATAAGTGATTGATAGCGAATGGCCTTTTGTTTTTTATAGCGTTACGCTTAACACTTTATTAGAAATTTCTCAAAAGCTACCTTTCAAAACCATGTCAGGCGCTTTGCCATATATAAATCTGCTATGAATAATAATGCTATGACTACCCATTTACCACCGAATCAATCACGACAGACTGATTCATCAGCACAAGAGTCACCGATGCCAAATGACGTTTTAAATAATAGTGAATTACCTGACGATAATCAGTCGATGCTTGATGAGCAAAGCCATAGCGATCATGTTTTAGAAGACGCTGTGTCAGAAAAAGCTATGTTAAAAGATAGTGATGTGCTTGACGATGATATGATAGATAGCAGCGATGAAGATGCTGACGACATTGATGATAGCGACGATGATGAAGCGTCAGCCGCCGGTCAAGTGGTGCCAGTAATTATTAATATGACGCATACGGTTATAGAAGACGAAGCTGGTTTACGTATTGATAAATTGGCTTCAAAAATATTTACCGATTTCTCACGTGTTCAATTACAAGGTTGGATCAGTGATGGCAGCCTGCTGTATAATGGTGGCGTGCAAAAACCGAAAATTCGTGTCAGAGCGGGTGATGTGCTGCAGTTAACGACCACATTAGAGCAGCATAGTGAAGATCAACCAGAAAATATAGACATCGATGTGGTCTATGAAGATGATGACGTATTGGTCATCAATAAACCTGTTGGCATGGTAGTGCATCCTGGTGCGGGCAACCAAACCGGCACCTTGGTCAATGCACTACTGTATCACTATCCGCAGCAGCACCATCTGCCGCGTGCAGGTCTGGTGCACCGTATTGATAAAGATACCTCAGGGCTATTGTTGATTGGCAAAACCAAGCCAGCACAGCTTGCGCTGATGGAGCAACTAAAGGACAAGTCGGTCTATCGTCACTATCAATGTGTGGTAGCAGGGGATGCAGCGAGTCTATCGCGCCATCGCCGTATTGACGCCCCAATCGGTCGTCACCGCAACCAGCGTACTAAAATGACGGTAATGACGGCAGGACGCGAAGCTGTGACACATTTATTGAATGTGACCGCGCTTAATGGCAATTATTGCTTGTTGGATGTAGGTCTTGAAACGGGACGCACTCACCAAATTCGTGTGCATTTAAGTCATGTTACTTATCCGATAGTGGGTGATCGTGTCTATGGTGGTCGTCGTCAATTGCGGGCAGGACTGACAGAAGCCCAGCGTCAAGCGATTAATAATTTTCCGCGTCAAGCCTTGCATGCCTATACACTGGGTTTCGTGCATCCAACGACTGGTGAAGATATTGAAGTCACCACACCATTGCCTGAAGATATGCAGCAGTTAATGGCTGTGCTAAGTGATGGCTATGATGACGAGTAGACCGCCGCTCCTTGTAGGCGAGAGCGTAAAGTCGCTTGTAAAAAACAGAGCCTAGTAGTAAATAGCGATCCGTGACATAAAAATGACTCATTAAGACGGTAAATCAGCCATGACTCATCAGTTTCCTATGACATTGCTTGCACAGATTGATGATGTGGCTGTTTTTCAAACAGCTGCCTTTTCAAGCGATGACGTTGACTCACAAGACCAGCCCACAGTACAGCTAGTACGGCAGCAACGTCAAGCGAATTATGGTGAGCTAAATTTAGGTTTGCATGTCAATGACGATGCTGCAAAAGTACTGAGCAATCGCATGCGTTTATTATCTGCCATCAATGAGCAGCTTGCACCCTTATCGTCGACAGCCTGCCAACAGGTACCCATCAAACGCTTACACTGGGTTAACCAAGTTCACGGTAAGCAAATTCATGATATTGATGGCACAGCGCTAGGTATGATGCCAATGTCTGCTGACGCGATGGTCAGTCGGCAACAAGGGCTTGGGCTGGCGATAATGACGGCTGACTGCGTGTCGATAGTTCTATATCAGCCAGCTAGTGGTCAAATAGCAGCGATTCACGCGGGTTGGCAAGGTCTGGCTTGCGGGGTTATTCAAGCGACTGTGCACTGTTTTACGCAGTCGGGACAAATCAAAGCTTGGATTGGTGTTTGTATCAGTCAAGACAGCTATGAAGTTGGCGCTCAGGTTCGCCATCAATTATTGAAAGGTTGCACAGAAAATAAGTTATTGAACACAGCCAGTATTGAACATTTTGATTCGTTATATGTCATAGATTCTGTGGCTACTATTAAAGGCGATAGCAATACTCAACATGTACAGGATACGGTTGATAAGCTGTCAAGCTGTAACACAGTTGACGCGAGAAAAATCAAGCTAAACTTACCAAAGTTGGCAGCAGATCAGCTTAGTGCGGCGGGCGTTATAGTAGATGATGCCTTATCTAGCAGCTGTAGTTATACTGATGACCACTATTATTCTTATCGGCGTCAAACGCATTTGCAGCAGCCTGCTACAGGTCGAATGGCGCTGGTCATTGTACGTGGCGCTGCGTAGGATTACGCTATTTGCTGTTGCGCGCAATTAACTGTTGAACTTATATTGTTTTTATTTAACCATTTATAGCCATTATTAGAGTTTGTATGAATACACCTGCCAAATCGTCCACTACTGATAGCATACCGACTGTATCTATTGCTGTTATTTATCATAGCAACTACGGTCATACCAAGCGCGTCGCTGAAGCGATCGTTAAAGGGGCGCATCAGCAATTGCCAGCAGCACAGGCCAAAGCCGTTGATGTCCACAAGGTTGACTGGGATTATTTGGATCAGGCGGATTTGCTGGTTTTCGGTAGTGCCGTATATATGGGTAGTGTCACTGCTGAATTTAAGACTTTTATGGATGAAACCTCAAAGCGCTGGTATCATCGTAAATGGGAAGGCAAATGGGCAGCCGCTTTTGCTAACTCTGGTGGGCTGAGCGGTGATAAGCTGGCGGTATTGCAGCAGATTTCTTTGTATGCGATGCAGCATGGCATGAACTGGATTGGATTACCGCTGATGCCGACAGGTCATGAGGCTCATGATTTAAACCGTTTATCTAGCTTTTTGGGCTTGATGACCCAGTCGCTTGATGGTCCCCCTGAGGAAACGCCAGGACGGGGAGATATTGATACGGCTATTTGGTTCGGCGATCATTTGGCTAAGACAATTATCAAGCATCAGCCAGCGGCGCGCCCTTGAAATGAATGGCTATTGAATCATTCAAGGTAATTTATTAAACATTAAAGGCAGATATCAAACCGATATCTGCCTTTTTTTTGCTTATTTTATGAATGTGATGGCACTAATTTTGATTTTTTGTACTGGCATTATTTTGAACCTGCACAGTGGTGGCAGGCGTATTTTTGACCAAGATGCTATTGGTAGGGGTGGTATTCACAGGGATAGGGCTGTCGACAAATTGAAATGATTGGCAGCCTGTCATTAACAGCGCTGATGTAAGTATATAAGCAAGAATCGGTAACTTCATATTGGTGTCTCAGGCGGCGATCGGCAACGTGGAAATAGCGCCTATCATAAAGAAAATATGGTGCGTTGCAATAGCTTGTTTCATAGCATTATAAAAATTTGACTGGTAAGAAAAGCGAGTGCTAACTTAAGTCTATGTATCTATTATGTACAACTAAAATCGATGATGACAAAAAATGAAGCGCATATATGACAATTATTCACAATGATAGGTTTTCTATAAAAGATATGCGCCCAAAAAATAGAACTTTAGTTACTGATTTTAAAGATATTATTCAAATAGCTTATTATTATAATATAAAAAAATATATTACGTTATCAAAAACTGATAATGATAATGCAGTTCTTTACGTTTTGTAAAAATTTGAGACCAATACGTTACTCATTAAGTAATAGTAGCGAAATAGTCTTACATTAGTAGAGTGAGTAGACATCATTTAGTAACTATGTTTATGAAATTACTTTTATCACGCTATTTTATTAAGCATTTACTGGATGATTTGCTACCTCATTTAATGGACTGTCAATTGAGTATAACAAGTCGTCACTCATTAAGGCTTGCTCAATACTAAATGTTTCATCTAAATCGTTCATACTAATAATAATTACAACACCCTAGGTGCCAGCTATATGAGGATATTATGAAGCCAATTTCTGTGATGTTATCGATGCTCGTCATTGGTATGACCTCCAGCGCTGCGATGGCTGAAGGCGCAAGCGTCGTCAATACCAGCCTAGCGAATGCTAGCCTGCCTAATGCCAGTTTACCTAATATTAGTCCAGCCAATAGCGAGCTTGTCAATCGCGGTGCTTACATTGCCCGTGCGGCCGATTGCATGGCATGTCATGGCGAAGACTATACTGGCGGTACAGCGATCGAAACGCCGATGGGAGATATCTATTCAACCAATATTACCCCGTCTAAACGTTATGGTATCGGTGATTATACCGAAACGGACCTAAAGAACGCGTTGCAAAAAGGTCTTACGCCAAGCCATATGCTTTACCCTGCCATGCCATATCCTTCTTATAGTGGCATGAAAGAAGAAGATATCAGTGCGTTGTTTGCTTATCTGCAAACCGTACCTGCTATCGATGAAGCACCAAAATATAAAACTGACCTGCCATTTCCCTTTAACATTCGCAGCTTAATGATTGGCTGGAATTTTCTTAATGTTCCGTCTACTGAAAACCGTGATGGTCTCACCGAGACGCAGCAACGTGGTGAATATATTGTCAATAACTTAGAGCACTGCGGCACTTGCCATACCCCGCGTAATAGCACTATGGGTTTCGATAAAAAAATGTATCTATCAGGTGCTCAGCTTGGTCATTGGCATGCACCAAATATCACGCCTGACGAGTCGAGCGGTATCGGTAGTTGGAGTGAGCAAGATATCGTCACTTATCTGCGTACTGGTGAGCTTGACCAGCGTGCCTATGCGGGTGGTCCTATGGGCGAGGCGGTTGCACATAGTACGCGCTACTTAAAAAATGAAGATTTGAATGCCATTGCTTCTTATCTAAAAGCGGTGCCTGCTATCCAAACAGATGATAAGGTTGCAGCCGTTGATGTCTCGCGTTTACCAACACCCATTAGCGAATCTATCACTCATGATTTACTGGCGCAAAAAGATTATTTAGCCCAAGCCAAAGCACAGGTGAGTAATGGCAGCAATTCACCAGAATCGCTATATTTGGCAGCCTGTGGCAGCTGTCACGGCGTTGACGGTTATGGTCAGCCTGATGCGCGTTACGCCCCTATCGTTGGACTCAGCAGTATTCGCCGTGAGAAACCTGATGCGCTGGTCAATATGATTCTTCATGGGGTAGAAGGCGCGACTAACACGTCACCTATCATGCCAGGGTTTTCAGATGAGCTAAATAGCGAGCAAATCGCTGGTATTACCAATTATGTGCGTGTGAATTTTGGTGGTCTCAACAGTAGTGAGGTGAGTGCTAGTGATGTTGATCGTATCGCAACGACAGGTACTGACAAGCCCTTCTTAATCAAATATGCGGGCTTACTGGCAGTAATCGGCATCATCGTGGCTATTATTATCATTGTGTTTATTATACGAGCAATCTTGCGGTCTAGGCGCCGTCGTTAATTCATTGATTCTATAAAGACGATTTACATATTTATTATAGGACAAGATCTACAGGCAACATGGTAAGGCACAACAGCTCGAAAAACAGACGTAGAACTAAGTCGAGTTGATTAATAATATATATGCCTACCGTCTTGCAGGAACGTCTACTTTAAGGACATTATTATGAAAGACATGCTTCAATCACCAACGCGGCGCCAACTGCTCTCGATGATTGGTAAAACAGCGGGCGCGACTGCGATGTATCAGGCAATGACGACGTTAGGATTTGCGTCAGAGTCGAGTTTTAAAGAGACCATGGATCTTAAGGGTGCACCTCCTGGCGCTAGTATCGTCATTCTTGGTGCGGGTCTTGGCGGGCTGACTGCAGCTTATGAGTTACGTAAAGCGGGTTACGATGTCAAAGTACTCGAATATCAAAATCGTGGCGGCGGTCGTAGCTGGACATTGAACAGTGGGGACAAATATACCGAGCTTGGCGGCGAAGAAGTCACCTGTGATTTTGAAGAGGGCAATTACTTTAATGGTGGACCGTGGCGTCTGCCAAGCCATCATTATGCCGTCTTCCATTATTGCAAACAGTTTGGCGTTGAAATGCAGCCCTTTATTCAAACCAATGATCGTGCTTATTTGCATCGCAGTACTCATTTCGACGGCGTGCCGCAGCGCTTGGGTGATGTGAAAAACGACATCCAAGGTCATGTCGCGGAGCTACTATCGAAATCAGTTAACGTTGGTGGTCTTGATCGCTCGGTCAATACTGAGGACAAAGAAAAGTTATTAGAAGGTTTAAAAGGCTGGGGGGTGCTAGATAAAGATTATCGTTACCGCGCCAGTAATGAGACCAGTAAACATCGTGGCTTTAGTGTGTTTCCGGGTGGTGGCTTGATGCCTGATGCGACGCCATCAAAACCTTTGCCGATCAGTGAGATACTAGATTCAGGTATGTGGGCAGATATTTATGGCAACCATATGACTTATGGTCATCAACCGACGATGTTTCAGCCAGTAGGTGGTATGGGGAAAATTGGTGATGCGTTCACCCGTGAATGTCGCGATATGATTGAGTTTAATGCAAAGGTCACTAAAATTCATCAAGATGACAGTGGCGTCACCGTCGATTATGTCGACAGCAACAGTCCAGATGGTGCTACCAAGACCATTCGTGCAGATTGGTGCGTGTGCAATATTCCGCTAACGGTGCTGACGCAGATGGATATCAATGTCTCAAAACCAATGAAGCAGGCGATGGCCGCCGTGCCTTATGAAACCTCTTATAAAGTTGGTCTAGAGTTCAACCGCCGCTTTTGGGAAGAAGATGAATGGATATTTGGTGGTCTGACTTATACCGACATGCCCATTGCGCAGATTGCCTACCCGTCACAAAATATGTTTAAAGATGGTACGGGCGTGCTACTCGGTGCGTATGGTTATGGTCCGACGTCTTATAAGTTTAATAGCTTAACGCCGCAAGAACGTATTAATGTTGCGCTTGCTTATGGTAAATACATCCATCCTCAGTATCCAAAAGAATTCCGTGCAGGGACATCAGTTGTCTGGCACCGTATCCCATGGACGCTCGGCTGTTACGGTATTTGGAATGAGTCAACCCGTCGTCAGCATTACGATACCTTGTGCAGTATTGATAATCGTATTGTGCTGGCGGGCGAGCATTGCTCACACATTCCGGCATGGCAAGAAGGCGCTATTTTATCTGGTATGGATGCCGCAAAGCGCCTACATAAAAAAGCAAAAATGCTGGTTTAATAACGCTTGGGTTATATAAATAACTATAAGATTCAGAGGCTATCATGGACAATGCAATCGTGAAGAAGGCAATCGCGGAGAAAAGAGTCATGAAAAACATGACACTCAAACTGCTGACGCTGATGCTGCTGAGTGGGATAAGCAGTGCAGCACTGTTGGGCTGTAGTCAACAGCCAGATGATGAAGTGACGGTTTCCAGTGTACAAGATCAGGATTCCTTAACAACCAATGACTATCAAGCAAGCCGAAATACGGGTGCATGGGGCGGCGTTTATATGAGCCGTGAAGAGCTTACTGCACCTGCTATCAATATTGTCGACGACAGCTCATTGCCCAATATGGAAGACGACCCAAGTATTACTGAATGGGACGCAAAGTTTGAAGGCACAAATGGCTTTGTAACGACAGATGGCAAAAAGCTGTATCACGACTCTTGTGCGGCTTGTCACATGCACAAAGGCGAGGGTGCTTACGGTGCAGGCTATTATCCGCCACTGGCGAATAACAGTAAGATGCAATCAAAGTATTACATCATCGATATCTTGATTAATGGCTTTCGTGGTATGCCCTCATTCCATGGGATGATGAACGATGCGCAGATGGCGGCGGTTACTCAATATGTGGTCAGTGACTTAAATGGTTTTACTGATACCGTGACTGCTGAAGATGTGGCAAAACTGCGGCATTCCAATCCATCAGCGGGTGATCCGAGTGATGATTAATCGTGTTTACTATTTTGATCGATAATTGTCCAATACATGCTAGTAGCGAAATGATTTAACCGTGCTTCGCAATATAAAAAAGCGCCTAATAAATAATTAGGCGCTTTTTTATGAGCAAGACTTTATGAATTAAGAAAGAGGATTTATTTAGGACTCGATGACCAGACTGGTGAGCGAATAGTGCCTTGACCAGACTTACCAAACGACTCACCACCATTCAATGATTTGATGGTTAATACACCTTTGCCACCTTGCTTTGAGGCGTAAACGACACGCTTACCATTAGGCGAAAAGCTTGGCGCTTCATCGATACCCGTATTGCCCAAGTTAGTAGTAACAGCGCCGCCGCTATTCATGATCGCCGCTGAGCGACCACTTAAAAAGGCAATTTGTGAGCCATCGTTACTAAATTGCGGGCTAGTGGCATAACCGCTACTTGATACCTTAGTAGTACGTCCTGAACCAAACTCATAACGATAAATCTGTGGTTTGTTAAATCCAGTTTTGTCTGATACAAAAACAAAGGATTTGCCATCAGGCGCATAACTTGGTTGCACTTCGCTACTTGGCCAATTGATAAGTCTTCTAGGTTGACCACCACTGGCACTCATCTCATAAATATCGGCACTGCCTTCAAAGCTGCTAGAGAATAATATCTTGCTGCCATCAGGAGAGAATGATGGACTGAGATTGCTGCCAGGGAAGGGGGTTAACGGAGTTGCACCGCCACCGCTCACACTTTGTACATAAATAACGGGATAAGATTTATCACGTTGTACGGAATAAGCAATGCGATTGCCATCTGGCGACCATGTTGGTGAAAAGATAGAACCGGTTACTTCAGTAATGGTTTTGGCATTTTCGCCATCGGCATCCATTACTTTTAAACGTGAGACTTTTTCTTTACCAGTACCAGTCTCTTCAATATAAGCAATACGCCCTGAAAAGTCACCTGGCGTACCAGTAATTAGCTCATATACTTTATCAGCGATGACGTGACCAGCATAGCGCATGCTTTCTTTATTATTGTCAGCCGTTAAGCTTTGTTTGCCTTCGATTACTCTACCAGATTTAACGTCAATTACTTCGTAATCGGTTACTATTTTACCGCGATTGCTGCGGGTGCTGCCGACCACTAGATAAGGAATCCCCATGCTTTGCCATACTGGCAATGTGCCTGCCAGCTCGCTGCTACTGCGCGGCTGCTGTGGTAGATCTTTGCTAGTCACTTTTAGCTCTGTTTTGCTTAAATCATTTAGAATAATCGGCGATAATACAGAATCACCAGCAAAGGGTACAAACGCGACTTGGTTTTGTTGTCTTGGCGCGGTAACAGTCATATCAAGCACCATTGATTCAGCAGCATAAGCAGGCACTGATAACAAGGGAGTGATTAACAACAGGCTTGAAGTGGCACGAAGGATAGAATGTGTAGATAGCTTCATGAAGTAATATCCTAAAATAGAAATAATTGGTTCATCATACAGGCTTAATTATTATTTATAGTGAGATTAACTGTACAACGTTAGGTATTTTTTATTGAACGTTAATTTTAATTATCAAGTCTTTAAAGTTTTCAGGTTTATTTAAGCCAATGGGTAATGGACTAGCAGATAGAGCAGCTTTTTCCACTGCCTGATTTACAGCAGGATTTGCATCTTGAGCCTTAACAGATAACACATTACCTTTTTCATCCAACTTAAAGTATAAAGTAGTTGTTGATTCTGGGGTAGCAGTGGGTAGAGTAATATTACGTTTAATTTTTTCTAATATAGCTGTTGTTACATGACTCTCATTACTTAAATCATTTTTTCTAGTAGTAATAGCGGCAAACAAGGCTTTTTGATCCATAAACTCATTTTTGACATTATGGCTTTCTGGTAATGTGCCAGCGACAGAGTAGCTAGATAGTAGAGAGAAAGATAGCAATAGCAGCAAAGTTGAGGTATTACGTAATATATGACACTTGCTTAAACTCATAAACCAGAACCTTAAGATAGTAGAAAATCATTAACGATATAGAATTAGAGGCTATGCAAAATCAATTAATAGTAACGTTGATTGTCAAATTTGTAAAACTTTCAGGATTATCTAAATCAATTGGCAATGGGCTAGCAGCGCGTGCAGCTTTTTCAACTGCTTGGTTGACGACAGCATTTGGACCACTAGCCTTTGCAGATTTCACGTTGCCTCTGGTATCTAATTTGAGCGACAATGACGTGGTTAGACCCTGTGTTTCGATTGGGGTATCAAGTTTGCTTTGTATTTTACTTAATATAGCACTTTTGAACTCACCAGTAGAACGAGAGGTACTGCTACTACCACCATTAGATGTTGTTGAGTTGCCGTCTGCTTCTAGATCGTATCTCTGACCTGCGCTACCAGAATTACCTGTATTAATCTTTAAATTTTTATCAGTCGCAGTCGGGCGTGGAATATGAGGCGGATTATTTTGTTTATGACGGAAATCGCCCAGCTGATTTTGTTCTTCTATCAGCTTTTCATTTTTGTTTTGCTCCACCTGACTATGCTCTTCTGTCACCGACTCATCTAATTGTGCTGCAAACTCAGCCATATTGCGCTCGTATTCTTGATTTTGCTCAAGCAGACGCTGATTTTGTTCCTCGCTCATCAGCATTGGCTGACTGGCACTATCGCTAAAGCTTTCTGATGATGAGGTACTCGGTGCACTGCTTGTGCTAGTTTCAGCTTGCATCGCGCTAGCTGCCGCTGCACGATTGGCAAGGATTTGACCTTGCATTTCAGCCAATTGCTCAGGGGAGACCATGACCGTCTCAATACTTTCCACAGTGTCGGTTTTAGTGTGTTGATAAGTATAAACGAGTATCCCAATCACCAGACCATGTGCCAGCACGCTAAGTAGCGTAGGCAATGTTAGCCCATTGCCTTCAGGTTGGGTCGGTACATAAACGACAGGGGCATTATGCATGTTAAAGATACTCAAGGACGAGGTTCATCAAATTATCTACTTTATTATAGCAAGCTGAGCGAGGAATAGGATTTATTACAATGATGGTGTGGGCAAGGGTGCGCCTGTTAATAATCCCACCTTTTGAATGCCTGCTTGTTGTAAGGTGGCCATGAGTGTCATGATAGCGCCATATTGATTGTTTTGATCGGCATTAATCATCACTTGTACGGGCTGAGCGCCTACATTGCTGCTTTGGCTTTGCAGATTGGCGAGCGTATCAATCAATTCTGGCTCACTGATAGGCAAGTCAACATTGTCTTCATAACTGATAAAAATATCGCCACTATCGGTCAAGGACACAATGACGGGTAGTTGGCTTTGGCTCATGGTATTGGTTTGCTCTTTTGGCAAGTCAACATCGACGCCCGTAATCAGCATGGGCGCTGTGACCATAAATATGACGAGCAGCACCAACATCACATCGATATAAGGAACGACATTCATCTCCGCATTTAGCGCTTTTTTTTCACGGCGATAGGGACTCTGTTTCATGATTTCATAGTCCTTGTGCCTGATTGGCCGTAGATGTCGTTTCTCTCGTAGCGATATTGTCTCTACCAAAAGTGCTTTCTGCACTGGTCTCGCGCTGGAGCATGCCTGTCATTTCATCACAAAATAAAGCACGTGAGTCATAAAGGCGACTAGATTTGGCGGTAAAGTGGTTATACGCCAGTACGGCAGGAATCGCTGCAAACAAGCCCATAGCGGTTGCGATTAGTGCTTCAGCAATACCAGGTGCAACAGAGGCGAGGGTTGCTTGCTCCGTTTGTGACAATCCTAAAAAGGCGTTCATGATGCCCCAAACTGTACCGAACAATCCAACATAAGGCGCGACTGAGCCAATGCTCGCTAGCGTGGTCAGTCCTGATTCTAATAGTTGCTGCTGACGTCCTAAACCGACTCGTAGCTTGCGCTCAACACCATCGATGATGTCATCCTTGGGTTGGCGCTTTTTATGCATTCTTAAGTATTCAGAAAATCCCACATAAAATATTTGCTCAAGTCCTTGGCGTTCAGGAGAACCTTGCACGCCTTGGTAAAGCTTGGCTAAGTCTTCACCTGACCAAAACCAAGTTTCAAACTGTTGATCGAAATTTTTGGCCGTACCAAGCCGCGCGCTCATACGAAAGATAATTACCCAACTGACTAAAGACGCCAATAACAATAATGCCATCACAATCTGCACCAAGAGACTGGCTTGGGTAATAAGGTCGATAATATTTAATGATTCAGGCATGTATGGGACTCATGGGTAATTAATAATAGCTGGTATGGCGCGACACGCAGACCAGATAGGATCTTTAATAACGAAAATATAATATGACAGTCATGATGCATATTGCTATCAGCCGCCTAGTGTACTGCTAAATGTCGAAAAGGTCATTTGTTAAAGTGTTAAATACCAAATAATTAACAGCTGTTTGTACAATCCATAGTATAAGGTTAATTTATATGCGGATGTCTGAAATATTGTCTGGCTGTTATGTCTCAATTGACTGAAAAGGTGGGTTTGTACCCATAAGGCACTGGTAATGATTGAATTTGTACCGCAACTTCTCTAAAATGTTGCACCTTGTTACCGCTGTCTTTTGATAATGACGTCGCCATCTATTGGCTGACGTCATATTTATTTTAGGCATCAATAAATTTGTTCTTTCACTAGCAAGCTGGGCGCGACACTTATGAATGCAATTGAACGCTATTTTGGGATTAATGGTGAAAACACCACAGTCAAAACGGAAATCCTTGCCGGTATAACTACCTTTTTGACCATGGCTTATATCATCTTTGTCAACCCCAACGTATTGGCGGAAGCTGGTATGGATAAAGGGGCGGTATTTGTTGCCACCTGTTTAGCAGCGGCAATAGGCTGCTTTATTATGGGTATCTATGCCAGACTGCCGGTGGCACTCGCACCAGGTATGGGTTTGAACGCCTTTTTTACCTACGGCGTTGTATTGGGTATGGGCTACGCTTGGCAAACTGCGCTAGGTGCTGTTTTCTTATCGGGTTGCTTGTTTATCATTTTGAGTTTGTTTAAGATTCGCGAATGGGTTATCAATGCCATTCCAAACAGCCTTAAGCAGGGTATTGTGGCAGGTATTGGTGCTTTCTTAGCATTTATTGCGCTACAGAGCTCAGGTATCATTGTCGGTCGTGATGCGACATTGGTGATGCTTGGTGACATGACCTCATTTGCGCCTATGATGGCTGCCTTGGGTTTCTTTATTATTATTGGTTTGGTCTATAAAAAAGTCCCAGGTGCCGTGACGATTGGTATCTTGGTTATCACCGTGATTAGCTTGTTGACAGGCCATACACAGTTTGCTGGCATCATGTCTGCGCCGCCATCTATCACACCAACATTGATGGAGCTTGATATTGCGGGTGCGTTTGACGTTGGTATGATCAGCGTTATTTTTGCCTTCTTATTCGTCGATTTATTTGATACGACAGGTAGTTTGGTTGGTATTGCCAATAAAGCGGGTTTGATTGATAAAGACGGCAATATTCCTAATATGGACAAAGCGTTACTGGCGGATTCTACTGCTACGGTCGCTGGTGCAATGTTGGGTACGTCATCGACCACCAGTTATATTGAGAGTGCTTCTGGAGTGGCATCAGGTGGTCGTACAGGTCTGATGGCAGTGACGGTTGGCGTATTGTTTGTGCTGAGTATTTTCTTTGCACCATTGGCTGGTATGATTCCTGCTTACGCCACAGCTGGCGCGATTTTCTATGTGTCGGTACTGATGTTATTTACCCTAAAAGAAATCAATTGGGAAGATTTGACAGAAGCGGCTCCTGTAGCGGTTGTTCTGTTATTGACCCCGCTGACGTACTCTATCGCTGATGGTATTGCGCTTGGTTTTATCACCTTTACCGCGGTAAAACTGATGACCGGTAAATTCTCTGAAATCACGATCCCGGTTTGGGTATTGACCGTTATTTTGCTGACCAAGTTGGTGGTTTTATAAGTTTTACTAGGATGCGGTGAGCGTTCGATACTACTTTACTGCTTTCGATATTATTTTACTGCTTTTGAGTTTTGTTACGTTAAATTCCTCTTTATTCGGAAACGATAAAGGGGTTTTTTTTGATTTAAAATGGCTCAAATTTCCCTAAATTTATTCAAGTGTTTGATTTAATAAAACAATTAATCACCAATAGTAAATAGAAAAGTATAACCAGTGCGTCATAAGGGATAAAGTGCTGTTAACTGATTGTTTTTTAGAAATATATTAATTTGTGAAAATAAGCAATATCGTTAGTTTGAAAATTTTTTTCATGATATTATAGCCGAGTTAAGCGCATCACCTCAATCAACGCCGTAGAGGTTTTTCTTACAGTGAATTAGCAGCACCCAAGATGGCAGATTTTTTTGCTAAAGCGATTTTTTCGTTTTAATGTAGCGATATCTGATCATCACACTCCTTTCACTACAAACAAGAAGAAGGCACTAATGCCGCTTAGCTGTTCGTTGTTGCCTTTGTATTGTTAACGTAGCCCGTTTAACAGTCGAACGACCTACTTAACCGCTTCCAGCCTACGCTGGATTTTCTCGTTTTGTGATGGCGCCGTTTGGACTTTTGATTATTGTTATAAGTATCTATCGATAGCCATCATCTAAATGAATGATGGTGATGGCTAGTTATACCAGACGATCAGACTTCCTAAAGCACTATTTATGATGGTTTTTAAACGATAGTTATGGAGTTGTTATGAACCCAGTAGACCAGTTTACCCCGCAAGAGCCGATTTTGTTTAATCCTGTCGATTTACTATCGCCAGATTATATTGCCCAGTCGGCAGAAACGCTGCACGCCCGTATTTCGCCGTTGTATAGCGTTGATGAAGAGCGCTGGTTGTCCAAATTATTGCCACTTGCTAAACCTAGTACAGAAGAACGTGACGCCGCTGCTGAGCAAACGCGCCAGCTGGTTGAGCATGTACGTAATGATGGCAAAGCGGTCAAGATGGTCGACTCGTTACTGCTTGAGTATAGTCTTGATACCCAAGAAGGTATCTTGCTGATGAGCTTGGCAGAAGCCTTGATTCGAGTGCCAGACAATTATACTGCTGATGCCTTGATTCATGACAAAATGAGTGTGGCTGATTGGAAAAAGCACATCAAAAATGACAACGGTTTTATGGTCAATGCCTCGACATGGGGCATGATGATGACAGGTCGTGTCGTCAGTATTGATAGTAGTACCACAGCATCAGGCTTTTTGGATCGCATGACCAAAAAGATGGGTGAGCCTGTTATTCGTAGTGCCATGCAAAAAGCCATGCGTATCATGGGTCATCAGTTTGTATTGGGCGAGACCATCGAGGACGCCAATAAAAACAGCCAACCTTATCGTAATAAAGGCTATACCTATTCGTTTGATATGCTCGGTGAAGCGGCTATTGCGCATAAAGATGCTGAAAAATACTTCAATGACTACCTGCATGCGATCAGAGCCACTGCCAGTATCAAAGTCAAAGAAGGCATGCCTAAGCCATCAGTATCTATTAAGCTGTCAGCATTGCACCCTCGCTATGAAGCCACGCAAGAAGCCCAAGTCATGGGTTTATTGCGTCAACGCTGCTTACTGCTCATCGAAGCGGCACGTGAAGTCAATGTGGATCTTAGTATCGATGCCGAAGAAGCCGACCGCCTTGAAATTTCTTTAAAACTGTTTGAGTCTTTGTACCGTGACAATTTGACGGCTGACTGGGATGGTCTTGGCTTGGTCGTGCAAGGTTACTCTAAGCGCGCCATCGCTATTTTGGTGTGGCTGGCTCGTCTATCGACTGAGGTGGGAGATCGTATTCCAGTACGTCTGGTAAAGGGTGCCTACTGGGATACCGAGATCAAGCTTGCCCAGCAAAAAGGTCTGTCAGGCTATCCTGTTTGGACACGCAAAGAAGGCACGGATACTGCTTACCTTGCCTGTGCGCGTTTCTTATTATCAGATCATCTGCGCGGCTTGATTTGGCCACAGTTTGCGACACACAATGCGCACACCCTAGCGTCAATTATGACCATGAGTAAGCATAGAGAGTTTGAATTTCAGCGTTTGCACGGTATGGGCGATGCGCTTTATGATCATATCTTACAAGCGTATAAAATTCCGGTACGTATCTATGCCCCAGTTGGCGCGCATAAAGACTTGCTGCCGTATTTGGTACGTCGCTTGCTCGAAAACGGTGCCAACAGCTCGTTTGTCCATCAGCTGCTAGACAAGTCTTATCCGATTGAAAAGCTGACAGTACATCCCTATGACAAGCTACTGGCCAATGCGACGTTACACAATCCAGAGATTCCGTTGCCGTTAGAGATTTATGGTGCGCGCCGTGCCAGTTTTGGTCCTAATATATTCGTAGAGTCACAATGGCTGCCCTTTAAATCTGCTATCGATAGCCATTTGCATAAAACTTGGTCAGCGACGTCCATCGTCAATGGCAAAGCAGTTGATGAATATGAAGTAGAGGGCGTAACGCATAAGCTTGAGACTCAAACCGTACGTGCACCTTGGAACCACGAAGTAAGTGCTGGGGAAGTCACTTATGCCAATGCTGAAATAGCTGGTCAAGCAATCGATGCGGCAGTGGCAGGGCAAAGTGTCTGGCAAGCAGTATCAGCTGCTAAGCGTGCTGAAATATTGCGTAAGATAGCTGATCTCTATGAAGAAAACTACGCTGAGCTAATGGCGCTATGCCAAATCGAAGCGGGCAAAACCCTTCAAGACGGTATTGATGAAATCAAAGAAGCCGTTGATTTCTGCCGTTTTTATGCCGATGAAGCAGAGCGTCTAGACGATGTCGTGCATGAATTCACCGATTTGGCTGGCAAGCAATCTCGTCAAGTTTATAAACCACGTGGCACCTTTGTCTGTATTAGCCCATGGAACTTTCCATTGGCTATCTACACTGGTCAAATCGTAGCGGCACTAGCAGCAGGTAATACGGTGGTGGCGAAACCTGCCGAACAAACCAGCTTGATTGCCCATTTTGGTGCTCAGCTAATGTACCAAGCAGGCGTACCAACACAAGCCTTACAGTTAGTGATCGGTGCTGGCGATGTTGGTGGTGCATTGACAGCGGCTGACAATATAGCAGGTGTGATATTTACGGGTTCAACTCAAACGGCTCAACGTATTAACCAAAGCCTAAATAATCATGCACAAGCCAGTGGTGAGCTACCTGTCTTTATCGCCGAAACTGGTGGTCAGAATGCTATGATTGTCGATTCAACGGCATTGCCAGAACAAGTGGTTAGAGACGCTGTCTTATCTGCATTTGGTTCAGCAGGTCAGCGTTGCTCAGCTTGCCGTATATTATGCGTGCAAGAAGAAATGGCTGATAATTTAATTGAGCTATTACAAGGTAATATGGCTGAGCTGTCGGTCGGCAATCCTTTATATGCTGCTACAGATGTGGGTCCAGTGATTGATGCAGATGCCAAACGTAGTCTTGAAGCGCATATCGAGCGTATGGACGCTGAGCCAACGGCGACTATCTTGGCACAGACGCCAATGAGCTCAAGCTCAGTTGTTAGTCAAGAACAGTCTACCTTTGTATTGCCAACAGCGATCGAAGTAAAAAGTATCGACGTGATCGGTGGCGAGCATTTTGGTCCGATTTTGCACGTACTGCGTTATCAAGCACGTGATCTGAATAAGCTGATTGATGCCATCAACGCGACAGGCTTTGGTTTGACCCTAGGTATTCATAGTCGTATCGAAAATACCGTTGAGCACATCGAGCGCCGTGCGTTTGTAGGTAATACTTATATCAACCGCAACCAAATCGGTGCCGTCGTAAACGTACAACCATTCGGTGGTTGTGGTCTGTCTGGCACGGGTCCTAAAGCTGGTGGCCCGCATTATGTCGCACGTTTGATGCAGCTTAGCTCAGAGTCAAATAGCAGCAACCGGACGACTGCTAATACTACTACCCAAACCACCACTCAAACAGAACTCGCATAAGGAGTAGCAACATGGCGACTGAATTCAAAAAAAATCATGCCCAGGTTTGTGAATCTTGGCGATTACTTGGCGCAGTGAATCGCGCAACATATCTGCAAGCGGCTATTCCAAAGTTGGCATTGCTGACTGGTGACGCCAATAAAGCAAAGCGTTTGTTCAATCATCTATTGAGCGCCGCGCCTAGCTTGGATGAGGTGCATCGCATGACTGGTGCAACTGGTGAGTCCAACGATCTATATGTCACTGGTCGTGGTAAGACGATGGTTATTGGTGGTGAATCTGCTAGAGCCATGGCAGTATTAGGACAGCTGGTAGCCGCACTATTGACAGGTAATGAAGTCATACTGCATTGCCCAAGCCAAGATGAGATGTGCAATGAAGCTGCCAAAATACTATACGATACAGGTATCAGCGAAGATGTATTGAGTGTGGCGAATGACTCGCAAACCGTCACGCTTTTATATATCGATCGTCTGGCACAGGTGGCAGTCTCTGGCAATCGAAGCGAAGTGCAGATTATCAGTCAAGAGCTTGCCAATACAGACGGTATCTTAACGCAAGTCATCAGCGTCACCGATATGGAAGGCTTGTCAGAGATGCTAACGCCTGATTATTTACATCGTTTTGTCACTGAGCGTGTCAAAACAATCAATACCACAGCGATCGGTGGTAATGCTAGTTTGCTTGAACTTGGTACAGAATAACCGTATTAATTACAAACCCGCTTGGCTCTTATATCCGTTTTGATAAGTGCGAAGCAGTGTTTGGTATAGCTATCAATACCGAATAGGATGTATAAGAAAAAACCGCTATCTGAGCAATTGTCAGATAGCGGTTTTTTTTATTTACGTTATTTGATTAGGGCGTGTCTTCATTTCAAAAATGGCGATAAAAATGAGATAAATTGCCGTCAAACAAGAAAAATAGCGTAGATAATATCGGGATATTAACAAGCTATTTGACGATGTTTGGCAAGAGTTAGCCATTTTTAGCCCATTTAGATGACTATCGAGTGAATTGAGGACACGCCCTAATGTCTGATTAATAGATGTTATTCAGCAATATCAATCCACACCCAGCCGTTCTCTAGCCATTCGCTCAAATCATCTGCATCAACATCGGTGACATCTTGACTATTTAGGTGTTCGCCATTAGCCAAACGCACCAATACCGCTACTGCTGCCTCGTCAAGCCCGTCAATGCGCTGACCATTGGCATATAGCACAATGCCATCATTAGTCTGACTATAGAGCAAACGATTGCTATAATCCGCTTGCAAGGTGGCACCTTCTGCAAGAGCTTGCATGAGCTCATCTGTATCCAATGTATCCTCTGGCATCAGCGCATCATACTGGCGTTTGCTGACGACTTCAGAAACTGCTTGACGAATGATATCATCACCACGCTCAGACTGTAGCATTTGCAATAGCTGATCTTTGATCGCATTGATGCTGCTCGCTTGCAATTCACCTGACGCTTGCAGCGCTTGTGGCAACAGCATTGGGATAAATAAATCGCTATCGTTGGTGGCGATATCAGCTAAGCTGTCGATGATTTGCATCAAGTTAGGACGACGGCAGCCAAATGAAAAGGTTAAGCAATCGTCTTGTGCCACACCAAAATGCGACAGCTTCGGTGGTACGTAAAGCACGTCACCCGCTTCTAATATCTCATCAAAGATAATCTCACCCATGTCATCAAAGAGGCGAATCGGCTCATCGGCGACAAACTCGGTATTTTTATCACAGAATTTGCCCAGTTGCCAACGTCTAGACCCAAACCCTTGCGCTAAAAACACATCATAATCGTCATAGTGTTTGCCGACTGAACCACCTTTTGGTGCATAAGAAACCATGATGTCATCACGTTGCCATTGCGGAATAAAGTCAAAGGCTTGCCACAATTGACCAAGCTCAGGCGACCACTGTTCCATATTCTGTACCAATACCGTCCATTGCTCAGGTAAGTTATCGAAATCAGTTTCAGTCAATGGGCTTTTCTTGAGTTGCCACTGCGCCTGACCTTCTTTTTTACTTGCTGCTTGAGTTAGTAAGCGCACCGAGGCGTCTTCTTCTAGGGCTAGACCGAGCATGTCGTCAGGTTCAAACATGCCAATTAGCTGTGGTAAGCCTTGTTTAATTAAGAGTGGCTTTTTTTGCCAGTATTCGCTTAAAAATTGCTCAGGCGTGATAGAGTCGGGTAAACAAAGCGGTATAGAAGTCATGGGTAGATCCGTGTGTTTAAGTAGAAAGGATATCAAGGTCAACAGAATATAAAACTAGAACAGTGCTTTATAGCTGACGTGTATTGGTTTATGATTAGCGTCTAGCTGATGGTCAAAATATAGCCATCAGTGCCTCTCATTATCCGTAGGAAATATATGAAAAAATTACAGTTTATCGTTATTATCGCCAGTATGTTTATGCTGCAAGCTTGTGTGCATAAAATCGTCACTGTACCTGTAAAAGTCGCCTACAAAACCACTAAAGGCGTCGTCAAAGGTACTGTTGCTGTTACCAAAGCCATCATACCGGGTGATAGCAGTGATAAAAAAGATGAAGACGATAAAGAATAAAACCTCACCCATTAACTATGTGTTTTCAAAAAATCATAGTGTTTAGAGTAAGGTTTTTTTTAAAAGATATAAATGAATGCTCGTTTATATCTTTTTTGCATTTTATAAAGATAAGATTGTTACCAGTTAAATCTTAGCAATCCACTCTTTAATGGTACGTGCTTGCTCAGCTGCATTACCGGTATAGGTGGCAGGCGTCATTTCACGTAAGCGCGCTTTATCCGCATCGCTCACAGCATATCAACTCATCACTTTCAACGAAGGTTAGCATGGCCTCACGAGTCATGGCATTGCCACGGGTTAAAGCTTTTAGCTTCTCGTATGGGTTTTCGACACGGTAGCGACGCATGACCGTTTGAATCGGCTCTGCCAACACTTCTTGGGCATTGTCCAAATCATCATTTAAGCGCTGCGCATTTAACTCAAGTTTGCTCACACCTTTTAGGCAGGCATCATAACGCAATCATACTTTGAGCTAGAGCCAACACCGATATTACGAAGTACGGTAGAGTCTGATAAATCGCGCTGCATACGTGAAATCGGTAGTTTTTCACCTAAGTGAGCAAGCATCGCATTCGCCACGCCCAAGTTACCTTCTGAGTTTTCAAAATCAATCGGATTGACTTTATGCGGCATGGTAGAAGAACCAACTTCGCCATCTTTTAGGCGCTGTTTAAAATAGCCTAAGCTAATATATTGCCAAATATCACGGTTAAAATCGATTAGGATGGTATTAAAACGTTTGACGGCATCAAATAGCTCAGCGATATAATCATGTGGCTCAATTTGCGTGGTATAAGGGTTAAAAGTCAGCTCAAGGCTTTCATCAATGAAGCGTTCTGCATGTGCTTGCCAATCAACGTCAGGGTATGAGGCGTAATGAGCGTTATAGTTACCAACCGCGCCATTGATTTTACCTAATAGCTCTACTTGACCGACTTGCTTGATTTGACGGGCTAAGCGATAAGCGACGTTTGCCATTTCTTTACCAAGAGTCGTTGGGCTAGCGGTTTGGCCATGGGTACGTGACAACATCGGCTGGTCAGCATGAGCAATCGCTAAACCAACGATGCTATCAGTCAATTGCTGCATTTTCGCAACCACAATCTCGCGGCTGTCTTTTAGCATTAACGCATAAGACAAGTTGTTGATATCTTCACTGGTACACGCAAAATGAATAAATTCTAATGAATCTTCAAGTGATGCCTGACCACGGAACTTGTCTTTGATAAAGTACTCAACGGCTTTTACATCATGATTGGTCGTCGCTTCGATGTCTTTGATAGCTTGGGCATCTGCTTCACTAAAGTCATCAACGATACTGTTTAAAAAGGCATTGGTATCGGTATCAAATGCTGCCAATTCACCAATCGCATTGTTATCTGCCAATGACTGTAACCAGCGAATCTCGACCGTGACGCGGGCTTTAATGAGACCAAATTCTGATAAATAAGGACGCAAGCTGTCAGCTTTAGAGGCGTAACGACCATCGATTGGGGAGAGTGCGGTAAGTAAGTTCATAATAATGCCTTTAAATTAAAAAAGTAAAAGTGATGAAAACTGTGAAATCACACAAATGAACACATCATATAAGACTGTGGTCAAAAAAATACGGGTAGTGTAGCAAATGTAGCCGTTGATAAAACCAAAATATGCATATAACGCTATTATTAAGGGGTATCGGGTGTATTAGAATATGTGGTGCCATACTTAGTATTAAAGTAAAAACTACGTTTTGTCCTTGGATCTAAAATTGAGGTTACCGTTTTAACAGTACCGTTATTGCCGATAGCGACACTGTCTGCGGCATATTCGCTTGCTTGATGGATTGGATTCACAAGTTTTGACGTCACTATCGCGCCATTCACATTTTTTTCTTGCAAGACATCTTGTAGAACAAAGTGATTGATACTAAGGTTGGCTCGATTGGTCGCAGTAATTTTGTAGGCAATACATTGTCCTGGAGTTACTTCAGATAAGGCGGCTTTACTATAGGCAAGCTTGTTTTCTAGATTTGGTAACAATGAGGCGATTTTGCAATCATTAAGTGCTTGTTCTTTTTCAAGGACTAAAGCTGCATTTTTATCAATCACTCTGCCAAAGTTATTATTTTCATAGTTATACTTGTTAGTAGTTAAGGAAATAACCGTTTTTTCATTAGTAGTACGAATGGGGTAAGTGCTACCACTATTTTCTTCAATCAGGCAGACAGTACTTTTGCCAGTTAGAGAAGCGATAGGTATTTTAATCTCATATTTACCGACAATATTAGTAGGAATATTGATAGTTTCAAGAGGAGTATTGGTTGTACAGTCAACCAGCTTGACTGTGCTACCTGCAATACCACTTTCAGCAGAGTCAAAAGTACCATTGAAGAAGTTGGTATTGTTATATATACCGCTGTCTATCGTAGCGTTATCTTTTTTGACATTGACGTCGCTATCATTTATACCGCCATTATCATTGAATACAGTGCCTGAAAAGACGTAATTCAACGGTTCACTTTCTACCCCAAAGCTGATCCATTCGTTATAGGTTTCACCGATTACGTTACGCGCAATGCCGATATTACCATTCATAATCCCTTCATAAGTCAAAGTCACGGCGTTCGCGTTTCTTACCGCGACAACATAATTGCTTTGACTGTTTTCAATGCCATAACTGACATAAGTACCACCATTGGAAATAGCGGTATTAGGTGAGAGTGCAGAATACGTGCTGCCATTATTGATACTTTTAATAATATTTTCAAAAGTTGGCGTCGATGGTAAAACCCCGTTATTTGAACTGAGGCTTACTTGTTTATTCGTATTCAAGGTAGGACTATATGGATTTTGGCTACCAGTAGCACCCGCTAGATTAGTAATATTACTTAGATTAACACATGAAGTGCAATACCAAATGTGAGGTGAAAAAAAGACCTAGATGCGCTAGCATCAAAGTCTTTATCCACCGACCAAAGTGAGATTGCAACCATGAACTATACGCATCTAAGCCTAGGGGAACGATACCAGATTTATGCCCTTATAGGGGCAGAACATAGTATTAATTTTATAGCGCGGGCGTTAAACAGAAGTCCCAGTACCGTATTAAGAGAAATCAGACGCAATAAAAGCCTGCGCGGTTACCAAGTCAATAACGCTCATAAGAAAGCTTGTGCAAGACGATCAAACAATGCGCTCAGCATCATCGCTGACGTATGGGACTGGGTCACAGACAAGCTTAAAGAGAACTGGAGTCCCCAGCAAATAGCAGGTGTTCATGGTGGACTCAGTCATATGAGCATTTATCGCTATATATGGACAAACAAGCGTAAGGGCGGCAGGTTATGGCAGTGTCTCAGACGTAAAGCCAAGCCTTATCGGCAGCGTTTAACTGCTGAGACTCGTGGTCGTATTAATGACAGAGTCTCTATCCATGAGCGCCCCTCCATCGTTGATGCGCGCACGCGGATTGGCGACTGGGAGGCGGATACCATTATCGGTCAGCATCACAAGCAAGCGATTGTCACGCTCGTTGAACGTAAAACAGGGCTGCTGAAGATGAAACGTGTGGATAATAAAACGGCACAGCAAGTATCAGAGGCAATGATAGAGCTCTTAAAGCCAGTGAGGTTGCAGGTTAAGACCATTACCTCTGACAATGGTAAAGAGTTTGCTCAGCATAAAAAGGTGAAACAAAAGCTCTTTAGCTCTTTCTTCTTTGCCGATGCTTATGCGTCATGGCAGCGAGGAACCAACGAAAATACCAACGGCTTGATCAGAGAGTATCTGCCTAAAGGCTGTGACTTTAGACAAGTCTCTGATGATGAGATGCAGGACATTGAGAACAAACTAAATAACAGACCAAGAAAACGCTTAGGGTTTAAAACGCCTATGCAGGCGTTCTATAATATTAATTAGCGTTGCACTTGGTGTGTTAATCTAAGTTATAATAAAATAAACCACTACCATTCACATTTGAGCTATCGGTACGCAGCTGCGGGTTGAACACAGCATTTTGTGAATTCAGCTGGGTACTATTGACTTTGCTGCCCATAAAATAATCACCCATTGCATTATAGTAATAGGGGACATCTGGGTTGTTTTTGATAGTGGCTTGCGCAGGTAGACTAATTTGACTATTTTGGGTAAAACTTAACGTTTGACGTGCAATTTCTGAGTTACCACCCATTGAATAGCTGGCTTGACCAATTTTTATGGTATGTATAGAAGCATTGTCATCAGGAGTAATAGTAAAGGTGTACTTGAACTTATCTCTATCAATACTAGTATTAGAATCATTCCTGATTTCAATACCATTGGTGCGCGTACCACTAGCTGGTGTTATCTCAGCGCTATTGCTATAACCAATATTTTCATTGCGGACTAAAGTAAAACTACCGGTAGCACCAGAACCTGCTGCTACATATGTGCCAGAAGCAGTACCAGCCGAAGCATCAGAGCTGGTAACCGTGATACTACCCATCTTTGTTGGTGCAGCCTGCAAATTAAATGACGCAGCAATGAAAGTAAGCGTAAGACCTCTCTTTACCCATATCGAACAAGAAAATGAGATATTCAGCAAGGCGAAAAGGCGAGCGGTCATTCAGTATCCTAAAAAAAGACAAATCATTGTATTAATTAATGTTAACTGAAATGTCAAATCCCGCAAGGCGCGTCAATAGAGGCAATGACACCGCCGCCCAAACAAACCTCATCGATATAAAATACTGCTGATTGACCTGGCGTCACTGCCCGTTGCGGCGCATCAAATATCACTCCTACTTCTAAACCTTTATCATCAACAGAAAACACTCGGCACGCTTGGTCTGGCTGACGGTAGCGCGATTTTGCCATACAACGTAAACCTTCATCGGTAAATATATCTGCAGGCGGTAAACCATCGACCCAATCGAGCTTATAAGCTTGCAGCTCATTACTCAGCATCATGGGATGCTCATGACCTTGTCCAACGATCAAACGGTTGTTGTCCAAGTCTTTTGCCAATACGAACCAAGGCTCTTCTGGGCGATCTTTGACACCGCCGATACCGATACCGCCACGCTGTCCTAAGGTGTAGTACATCAGGCCGTCATGTTGGCCGATCACGTGACCATCGTCAGTGACGATATCGCCTTTTTGAGCTGGCAAGTACTGTTGTAAAAAGTCTTTAAAACGGCGCTCACCAATAAAGCAAATGCCCGTTGAATCTTTTTTATTAGCAGTAATAAGATCATGTTCTTCAGCGATTTGACGAACCACTGGTTTTTCAAGCTCACCGACTGGGAACAGTGTCTTAGCGATTTTATCGCCGCCAACCGCATGTAAAAAGTAACTTTGGTCTTTATTGTTATCAAGCCCGCGTAATAGCTGCGCAACCTCAGTGCCATTAGCATTCGTATAGTTCATACTGCGGCGCGTGTAGTGACCGGTGGCGATATAATCTGCGCCCAACGTCAAAGCATAGTCTAAAAACGCTTTAAACTTGATTTCTTTGTTGCACAAAATATCTGGATTGGGCGTACGACCCGCTTTGTATTCTGCTAAAAAATGCTCAAAAACCCGATCCCAATATTCCATGGCAAAATTGGCCGTATGTAGCTTCATACCGATTTTGTCACATACCGCTTGTGCGTCCGCTAAATCATCCATTGCCGTACAGTATTCGGTGCCGTCATCTTCTTCCCAGTTCTTCATAAACAGACCTTCGACTTTAAAGCCTGCTTGTTGAAGTAAAACGGCTGATACAGAAGAATCAACACCACCTGACATACCGACAATCACGTGTTTGGCGCTAGGGTTTTCGATATCGGCAAGTGTTAATGGACGATGAGTCGTAAAAGACTCAGAAACGGCTATGCTTGAGGTATCTTGTATGGCTGACATAAAGCGGCTCAACTATTTGTACGTTCTCCAAAATAGATATTGACGCCAAAAATTATGCCATTGCTACAATAGATAGTCTCAGCAGAACGACGTCAGCTTATCTTTTGGATCTGGTATTATGATAAAATAAACGTCATATTATACCAGTTAATTGAAACTGGTGGCGACCGATGGTGTCTAGGTATTGGTAAAATCGCTTTAGAAATTTAGATAGTGGTTTTGAATTATTTTAATCACGTTTCACTCATCTTGGAATAATAATGATAAAAATTGGTCAAGGTATCGACGTTCACGCTTTTCATAATAATGGTCAGCAGCAGCAATATGTGGTGCTAGCAGGTGTGCCTATTGAACACACACATAGTTTGCTGGCACATTCTGATGGAGATGTGGTGCTGCATGCGCTTGCTGATGCACTGCTTGGCGCATTGGCGCTTGGCGATATCGGTCAGCATTTTCCTGATACAGATGCCGCCCATGCAGGGTTGGACTCGCGGGTGCTGCTACGTTATGTCTACAGTAAAGTGCAAGAGGCTGGTTATAGTCTAGGCAACGCTGATATCACTGTGATGTGTGAGCGTCCAA
This sequence comes from Psychrobacter sp. UBA6739, assembly GCF_002453835.1. Classification (NCBI taxonomy): domain Bacteria; kingdom Pseudomonadati; phylum Pseudomonadota; class Gammaproteobacteria; order Moraxellales; family Moraxellaceae; genus Psychrobacter; species Psychrobacter sp. UBA6739. The sequence goes on along the minus strand of NZ_DKHR01000058.1, from coordinate 36,925 downwards.
AGCTGGCACCGCACAGTCAAGCCATGCGTGATAATATTGCCAGTGATTTGCAGACGGCGGTCAATAATATCAGCGTTAAAGCCACTACCACTGAAAAGTTAGGCTTTACCGGTCGGCAAGAGGGCATTATGGCCAATGCCGTGGTATTATTAGTCCCTAATGTTGTCGAATCTAGATAGCTTGGATAGGGTGCCATCGCTGCTTGAGCACTCCGAGTCATATTGACTTGGTCAGTTGCGTGCAGATTTTATCTATGTAGATTTTATATATATAGTCTATAGAGTTGTACTTGTAATACCGTGGCGCTTGCCCCATGTATCAGCCATCTCTTTTCTCAATCATTTTGTAATATCAATCGCTGTTTTCAATGAACCGCTTTATCAATAGGAGCTTTTATGAGTGAGCAAACCCCAAATACTGCTGCAAACGACGTTGAACAATTGATCCGTGATCAAATCCGTGACAATAAAGTTATTATTTATATGAAAGGCACACCGCAATTTCCGCAGTGCGGTTTTTCTGCTAAATCGATTGAAGTGCTTACTCAAATCGGTCGTCCATTTGCGTTTGTAAATATTTTAGAAAACCCAGAAATCCGTGCGACGTTACCTAAAGTGGCTAATTGGCCGACTTTTCCACAGTTGTGGATTGACGGCGAATTGATGGGCGGATCAGACATTATTTTGCAAATGTATCAATCAGGCGAGCTTAAGCCATTGGTTGAAGCAAACAGCCCTGCTGCTTAATACTTGAGAGTATGCTTTGGATGTCTTTGATATTCAAATAGACTTTATAAGATAAAGCACAGTAAACCCAAATGGTCAGTTAATGGCTATTTGGGTTTTTTATTGTCTTTACGCTTTAGTGTCTTTAGGCTTCATTGTTTTTATCGAATTTACCCCCATATAGTGTGCAAGATATCAGCGATATAAATAATAATTATCATACGAGTGAGAGAGCTTTATGAATAGTCAAGCAACGGAACAGCCGAACGTGCAAAAAGAAGCTGCTGAGCACGCGGCAATCGAAAAACACCGTGAGCATTTAAAAAATGAATCCACGCGCATCATTGAAATTGCTGGCAATGAGCCACATTCAGCGCTGAAATGTATTCATCAGCTTAGCGTGGCAGGCGGCGCAACAGAAGCCACTTATATTGCGATTGAGCAGCGTATCGTTGCGGATCAAGATTCTGCGGGTGCTTATCATTTGGCATTATTGGCACAGAATACGCCAGATTTACCCATCGATGCGCGTCAACTTATCGAGATGGTCGTTAATAAAGGCGATAACCAGCAGCGTTTGGCATTGCTAAAAAACTTGCTGCTACCGCCAGTGGACATGATTAAAGAACAAGTTCTGGCCAGTAATGATGGCGATGCCATTGGCTTGATGAATGCTTATTTGCAGATCAATCCAGAAGGTTATGGCAGTCAGCATATGCTGAGCAGTGGTCAATCAGATCAAATCGTACCGCTGAGCCCTGGTAACTAGGCGCTAGTTATTAAGTTGCTAGTTACTAAGTTTAAAAATGATGCTTAACACTTAATGTAAATAGTTTCTACTGCGGCGTTTTTTAAGCATCAAAAAATTGTTATAATGATGGGTTAGCAATCCAATATCTAGCGGCTTTTCCAAGTCGTTAACTTTTTAAATCCGACTGACGTTTATTTGCTGATGACCATGCTATTTAGCCATAAAATTCTGGTAATGATAGTTTTTGGCTAAAAGCGGCGTTATGAGTCAAGTGAGGCGTATATGCAATACCCAAAAAATTACGACGTGGTAGTGATCGGTGGCGGTCATGCTGGCACAGAAGCTGCTTTGGCAGCTGCACGTATGGGCGCGCAGACCTTGCTGTTGACACATAATATTGAGACGCTCGGACAGATGAGTTGTAATCCAGCAATTGGTGGTATCGGCAAATCCCATCTGGTGCGTGAGATTGATGCGCTTGGTGGGGCGATGGCGCTAGCGACGGACAAATCAGGTATTCAGTTTCGCGTACTAAATAGCCGTAAAGGTGCGGCAGTTCGAGCTACGCGTGCGCAAGCGGATCGCATTTTATATAAAGCCGCCATTCGCCATACGCTTGAGAATCAGCCAAATCTTGATATATTCCAACAAGCAGCTGATGATATCTTAGTCGAAAATGGTCGTGCGACGGCAGTGGTTACTGCAACGGGTATTATCTTTAATACGCAAACGGTGGTACTGACATCAGGAACGTTCTTGGGCGGTGTGATTCATATTGGTCTCGAAAGCTCAAAAGGTGGTCGCGCAGGGGATCAACCTTCTATCAAGTTGGCAGATCGTTTGCGTGAGCTTAAGCTGCCAGTCGGTCGTCTAAAGACAGGTACGCCCGCACGTATCGATGCGCGTAGCGTTGATTTTAGTGTGATGACCGTACAGCCGGGCGATACGCCGCTACCTGTTATGAGTTATATGGGTGACGTGTCGATGCACCCTGAGCAGGTCAATTGCTACATCACGCATACCAATGCGCGTACCCATGACATCATCCGTGAGAATTTAGACCGTTCGCCGATGTTCTCTGGCAAAATCGAAGGTGTGGGTCCACGTTATTGTCCGTCAATTGAAGACAAGATTCATCGTTTTGCGGATAAAGATAGCCATCAGATATTTATCGAGCCAGAAGGTTTGACGACACATGAGCTATATCCAAATGGTATCTCAACGAGTTTGCCGTTTGATGTGCAGTTAGAGTTTATTCATAGTATGAAAGGCTTAGAAAACGCGCATATCACCCGTCCAGGCTACGCGATTGAGTATGATTACTTTGATCCACAAAACCTAAAACCAACGCTCGAAACCAAGTCTATCGATGGCTTATATTTTGCTGGTCAAATCAACGGTACGACTGGTTACGAAGAAGCGGGCGTGCAGGGGTTATTGGCAGGTACTAATGCCGCATTGGTAACCACTAATAACAGCGATTTTGACGTGTGGACACCGCGCCGTGATGAAGCGTATTTGGGTGTATTAGTTGATGATCTAATTACCCATGGTACGACTGAGCCGTATCGTATGTTTACGAGCCGCGCAGAATATCGTCTATTATTACGTGAAGACAATGCCGATCAACGCCTAACTGAAACAGGTCGCAAGCTTGGTCTAGTAGATGATGTGCGCTGGCAGGCTTATCAAGAAAAAATGGAAGCGATCACAACGGAGACCTCACGTCTCAAAGATATGTGGGCAACCCCTGCTAACGCGCTAGGCAAAAAAGTCACAGAGCAAACGGGCGAGGTGCTGTCAAAAGAATCGACTGCTTTTGATTTGCTCAAGCGTCCGCAGATTCATTTTGCTGATATCGCTGCTATTACTGATTCGCAAGTCGATACGCAAGTAGGCGAGCAGATAGAGATTTCTGTCAAATACGCAGGCTACATTGATCGTCAGCAAGAAGACATCGATCAGATGAAGCGTCTAGAGAATACTGCGCTGCCAATGGACTTTGATTATAGTGTGGTATCAGGCTTATCAAATGAGATTGTACAGAAATTGACGCAAGTACGTCCTGTGACGCTTGCCCAAGCTGGACGCGTGAGCGGTGTGACGCCTGCGGCCGTTCAATTGCTAGCCATGACAGTGAAGAAACAGAAAAAAGCGAAGGCCGCGCTAGATTCGTAATAGTAGTATAACTAGTATAACAAAAGCCCATAACGATATATCGTTATGGGCTTTTGTTTGTTTATAATGCAATTGCTGTTAAAAGAAAATAGAGCAGGCGCTTGTCTTACTTGCTATTTTGTCTCTATACTAGGCTAGAAAACTTAATGATTACTTGTCAATTTAACTCGCTGATGTCCATATCATGATGGGCTTGTCAACGAACTGAGCCTATTTATGATTGATGCTATTGTCTTTGCTATTACCATTGTCTTGCCCAACCTTGCCTTAATGTGGTTGGGTTTTTTTATGCAGAGACGCGGTGAGGCGAGCCAGACTTTTATTGATCAAGCATCGAGCTTTGTCTTTAATTACTGTTTACCCTGTTTGCTTTTTTTTAGCGTCGTTGATAGTGATGTCGATTACAGCAAACAAATCACGCTGATAGTGGCTGGTATTCTGGTGACATTCATCTTGTTTATAGGTGCAGAGATTTATGCCAAATATTTTGTGAGCAAACCGGCTGATCAAGGGGTGTTTGTACAAGGGATATTTCGGAGTAATATGGCTATTATTGGACTGGCAACGGTTGCTAATGCCTACGGAGAACGTGGCTTAAGCATCGGCGCTGTCTATATGGGTGTGGTGACGATACTGTTTAATATCTTAGCGGTTATCACTCTCAGCCGTGTATCCAAAAGTGTGGATGATACTTGGCTCAGTCGCAGTACCATGATTATCAAAAAACTATTTACCAACCCACTGATTATCGCACTGGTAGCAGCATTTGTTTATAAAGCGTCACCGCTGCCGCCTATTACAGGTGTGATTCATACGACTGGCGATCTAATGGCCGCGGTGGCATTGCCTTTAGCATTGATTTGCGCCGGTGCCAGTATTGATTTGAAGTCGATGTTGCACCCTTCAGGGCTGTCAATGCAGGCGAGTATCGGACGTATTGTCGTTGCGCCATTGATTGCCATCGCTATTGGATTGGGATTTGGTCTATCAGGTGTGCATATGGGTGTGTTGTTTTTGATGGCAGCCTCACCAACAGCCGCCGCCAGCTATGTAATGGCAAAAGCCATGGGTGGCAATGATGTGTTAGCTGCTAATATTTTGGCTTTTACCACCGTGGTAGGTATGTTTGGAATGGCGATTGGTGCGGCAATATTACGCGGGTTAGGATTAATGTAGTAGCCGTTTTGGCGTGATAAAACATGTTCTAATAGTAAATCTATAAATAGGAGTACTCAAATTGCAATTACTAAACCAAGCAATCGTGACCGAACATCTCAATATGCAATCTGCCATTGGGGCGATAGAAGCATTGTTACATAAACAGGCAGCGCATCCCAATTGGATCAAAGCGCCTGAACGTTTGGTCATTGAAACTTTTAGTGAAGATGACACTCATCGCCCAGGTTCGCATTTATCAATGCCTGCGACGATTTATGATGGTAAGAACGAGTATACAGCCGTAAAATTGGTCACCATTTGTCCTGATAATCCGAGCCGAAATTTACCAACCACAACGGCGATTATTACCGTGTCAAACAATGATACTGGTGAGATATTGGCAATTATGGATGGGGTTTATATTACCCAAGTGCGTACGGCGGCATTGTCAGGCATTGCGACCAAATATATGGCAAGCGCTGACTGCCAAAGTGTGGCGGTGGTCGGTTGTGGTGGCATGGCTTATGAGCAATTACATGCGGTAATGACAGTACGTCCTGAGATTAAAACAGTATATTTATGGAATAGAAGCAGGGAAGGTGCTGAGATTTTCAAAGTGAAATTTACTCGTGATTATCCGCAATGGGACGTTACTATAACGGTTTGTGAAAATATCAATGATGCTGTCCGTGATGCAGATGTTATCAACGTCGCAACCCGCGCAACAGAAGGTTTGTTTGATCTCAACCATATTAAATCTGATGCACACATCAACGCAGTCGGTGCCTATCAGCCTTCAATGAAAGAGATAAGCAATGATGTCATTGCAAACAGTCGCATGGTCGTTGTCGATGATTTGGTTGGCAGTCGTCATGAAGCGGGCGATTTAATCCAAGCTCACGATAGTGTCGATTGTGCATGGACATGGGACGACCTCAGTGGTGACTTACAGGCGCTAGTCACAGGGGCGCTACAAGAAAAAACCGCTAAGTCTAATCATGGTGTTACGTTATTTAAATCGGTTGGTGCAGCCAGTTTTGATGCAGCAGTCGCTCTATATGTCGCACAACAAGCCGCACAAAAAAATCTTGGCTCGTCAGTTGAATGGTAATGCCATCTAAGTGAAAGTACGTAAAGATTGCTGTGTTTTTATTATGTAGCAAGCCAAAAAAAGCCCTCTTTCTAAATAAGAAAAGAGGGCTTTTTACATTGCTTTAAACGTTAAATTAATACGCCCTAGCATATTTTCAGAGCGGTTATTAATTTGGATTGTCTTTATTACGTTTGTCTTCGCGCCGCTGCTTACGTTTTGGGCTGGTGCGGTAGGTCAAATAACCACCGACAGCCATCACCGCAAGAAAAGCCACAATGTACATAAATATTGATGAGCCAATAAGTAGTGAGGCACCGATAATAGGAGTTGCATCCATGTCAAACATCCAGCTAAGGTTTATCAATAATTATGCAAGTGTCTGATTTCATTGTAAAGTAAATAAATTTAACTTAGGTGTAAGTTCCAGTGAACGCATGCGCGCTGCCTGATCGTAAACATTAGCCGTCACAATTAGTTCGTCTGGCTGATACTGAGCAAGGAATGCTGCCAGTCTCGGTTTGACAGTTTCCACAGAACCGATGAATGACACTGACAATGCGCTATCCACCATCATTTTTTCAGCAGGGCTCCAGATACTGTCCATATCGTGAGTAGGTTTCGGCATTTGACCTGTTTCACCACGGCGCAAGCGTACGAAGCTTTGCTGCGCAGAGGTAAAATGATACTGTGCAGTAGCATCGTCATCGGCGAGTAATAAATTGGCGGCCAGCATGACATAAGGCTTATCTAAATAGGCTGATGGTCTGAACTGTTCTCGATAAGCTGTAATCGCTTGCCCAAGCATTTGCGGTGCAAAGTGTGAGGCAAACACATAAGGAAGTCCTAGATGCGCCGCTAACGTAGCCCCAAAAAGGGAAGAGCCTAATATCCAGATAGGAACGTTTGACTTTGCCCCAGGAAATGCCTGTACTGGGCTATTATCTGTACCGTTCCCTAAAAAGTACATCAATTCTTGGACGTCTTGCGGAAAGCGATCAGCATCTTGCATCTGACGGCGTAGTGCCTGAAAGGTTGCGCCATCAGTACCCGGCGCACGACCCAGCCCTAAATCTATGCGATCGCCATATAATGCCTGCAAAGTGCCGAATTGCTCAGCGATGACGAGCGGTGCATGGTTCGGAAGCATCACACCACCCGCACCAATACGTATATGCTTGGTTTGGCTGCCGATATGCGCTAGTAGTACTGACGTCGCTGCACTGGCGATGCCCGGCATATTATGGTGCTCTGCCATCCAATAACGGTTTAAGCCGACTTTTTCTGCTTGCTGTGCTGTCTCAACCGTTTGGGCAATGCCTTCAGCGATGGTTTTACCTTCAGGCACGGGTGCTAGATCTAAAAAGGATAAGGGAATAGCGTTACTCATAAATCACCTGTTTTTATGATGCCGCCTTTCAACGACATGGTTATATTGGTATTTGATGCTAGTTATAAAAGAGACTAGCAACAGCAATGATGAACCAGCACCTCAAGAATCTAGTGCTAATTCAATATTGCTGTAACTAGTCGTTCAATAGTTCATATAATGGGGCGGTTCTATTGAATATAAAGGTCAGAAGTTAAGACGATAACAAATCTTAATAATGGGGTAGAGTTATAATAATCACATGCGCGGCAGTTGATTTTGAGTAGAAATGAGAATAGAAAATGGCATCATTATCTGTTGATAACGATGCCATTGACGTTTAGTGAAAATATGAATGAATGGTTCTTTACTGGCTAAATTGTTTTTGACACAGTTCCATAAATGCTCGACCATACTGACGAATTTCTGCATCATCACGCACCGCCATCCAACTGGTAAAGCGCCCAAAGTGATCTACAGGTATCGCAGTTAAATTTTGATAGTGACTCGGTTCAAACGCCATCTCTGCAATAATGCCGATACCCAAGCCCAGACCTACGTAAGTACTGATTACATCAGCATCGAGTGCTGCTAGTACGATATCTGGCTCCAATCCTGCTTCTTCAAAAGTTTTGTCAATCGCACCGCGCCCCGTAAAGCCACCGTGATAGGTCACAATCGGATAGCTAGCGAGGGTCGGCAAATCCACAGACTCGTGATTGGCCAGTTCGTGATCGCTTGGCACAATGACGCGATGCGTCCAGTCATAATAGCGATAGCAGCGTAAATAATTGTTATGAAGTAAAGACTCGGTTGCAATGCCAATATCTGCCTGCCCGCGAATGACCATCTGCGCGATGGTCTCTGGATCTGCTTGTTGTAGTATTAGGTTGACTTTGGGGAAACGCTCTTTAAACTCTTTGACGACTTGCGGCAATACATATCGCGCTTGCGTGTGAGTGGTGGCAATCGTCAGCGTGCCAATATTCGGATTATTAAAATCGAGACTTAGGTTTTCAATCGTACGGATCTCGGCGAAGATAGATTCGATATGCGGCATTAGTGCTGTGCCCATGGTCGTAAGACCCGTTAGGCGTTTGCCTTGACGGACGAATACTTCCGTTTTGAGCTGATTTTCAAGTGCCGCAATATGTTTTGATAGGCTAGATTGGCTGGTGTGCAGTACGGTCGCCGCCTGACTTAAGTTATAGCCATTAATCACCGTATGCCATACTGTCTCCAACTGCTTGAGCTGAATCTGTAAATGCCGCTGATTGACCACTACGTCGATTGCCATAACTAAATCCTATTGTATAAATATACAAACCCTGTCTGTATACAAAAGTGAAAATGTACAAATATGCAGTAAGCAGATAGTGTAAAACAAAGTGTTTATTCTTGTATATACTTAATGGTTATCTATTTATATTTATTTGGAATATAGGATAAGTCGTTTGTCCGTTGCTAGAAGTAAACCATTACAATAAAAAAACCCTCGATTAAAGAGGGGTTTTTTAAGATGAAGACGTATCTATTTCAGTGGGTTTTAGCGAAAACGATCCGCATTCATGACTTTATTCCAAGCATTCACAAAGTCTTTAACGAATTTCTCTAAGTTGTCATCTTGTGCGTAGAGCTCAGCATAAGCGCGTAGGATAGAGTTAGACCCAAACACGAGGTCTACACGGCTGGCTTGCCATTTCACATTGCCAGTAGCACGTTCACGTACTTCATAGAGAGCAGAGGCGTTATTATTGTCTGTCTTAACGGGATGCCAAGAATAGCTCATGTCTGTCAAGTTCACAAAGAAGTCATTGCTAAGTGTTCCAGCACGCTCAGTAAAGACCCCTTGTTGGCTCTGAGCGTAGTTGGTATCCAAGACACGCATACCACCGATTAAAACGACCATTTCAGGTGCAGTCAAGCCCATCAGCTGAGTACGATCTAATAGCATCTCTTCAGGTGATATGGCATAGCTGCCTTTGATCCAGTTACGGTAGCCATCATGTCGTGGCTCTAAATCAGAGAAGCTCTCTGTTTCAGTCATCTCATCGCTCGCATCGCCACGACCCGCATCGAATGGCACTTCAATTTGAACATCTGCATTAGCTGCTGCTTTTTCAATGGCGGTGTTACCAGCGAGTACCACTAAATCTGCGATGCTGACGTCTTTATCAAAGTTCGTTTGAATGGCAGTGAGCGCCTCAAGTACGCGAGCCAATTGCTCAGGCTCATTACCTAGCCAGTCTTTTTGCGGGGCTAAACGAATGCGTGCACCATTGGCGCCGCCGCGATAGTCTGAGGCGCGGAATGTACGAGCGCTATCCCAAGCGGTAATAATAAATTCGCGATGGTCGATACCACTGCCTAGTATTTGTGCTTTTAAGATTGCAATATCATCAGCGCTCAGATTAACATTGCCTTGTGGAATTGGATCCTGCCAAGTGAAGTCCTCGCTTGGCACATCCGCCCCTAAATAGCGAGATTTTGGCCCCAAATCACGATGGGTAAGCTTAAACCAAGCTTTTGCAAATACTTCATCGAAATATTCTGGATTTTGATGAAAGTTCTCTGAAATTTTACGATAAGCAGGGTCTTTAATCATTGCCATATCAGCATCGGTCATGATTGGGTTGCGGCGTACACTTGGATCATGTGCATCTAAAGGACGATCCTCTTCCTTGATATCGATAGGTTCCCACTGCCAAGCACCAGCAGGGCTCTTAGTCAGTGCCCACTCATGATTTAGCAATAACTCGAAATATTCATAATCCCATTGGGTTGGATGCGTGGTCCATGCGCCCTCGATACCACTTGAGACGGTGTCGCCAGCATTGCCTGTACCTTTAGGGTTGCGCCAACCTAGACCTTGCTCTTTGATATCAGCCGCTTCTGGCTCATCTTCTAATAAGGTAGCGTCACCATTACCATGACATTTACCAACCGTGTGACCACCAGCCGTCAAGGCGACCGTTTCTTCATCATTCATTGACATGCGAGCAAAAGTGGTGCGGATGTCTTGTGCTGTTTTGATTGGATCAGGGTTGCCATCGACACCTTCAGGGTTGACATAAATCAAGCCCATCTGTACCGCTGCTAAAGGGTTTTCTAGCGATTCACGCTGATTATCATCTTCATAACGATTTTTGGTAGCCGCCAGCCATTCACGCTCGGAACCCCAATAGATATCCTTTTCTGGATGCCAAATATCGGTACGTCCACCAGCGAAACCTAACGTCTTAAAGCCCATAGATTCATAAGCCATATTACCCGCTAGTATCATCAAATCTGCCCAAGAAAGTTTGTTACCATATTTTTTCTTGATTGGCCATAATAGACGACGTGCTTTGTCCAAATTGACATTGTCCGGCCAACTGTTTAATGGCGCAAAGCGTTGATTACCAGTGTTAGAACCACCGCGCCCGTCGGAGCGCCGATAAGTACCGGCAGAATGCCAAGCCATACGAATCATCAACTCACCATAATGACCCCAATCTGCTGGCCACCATGCTTGTGACTCAGTCATTAGATTTTTTAAATCTTGCTTGACCGCTTCTAAATCTAATTGCTTAAAGGCTTCTGCATAATCAAAGTCAGGATCCATTGGATTGGTTTTGTGATCTTGCTGATGCAAGATATCTAAGTTTAAGCTATTCGGCCACCAGTCGATTGCTGCCGAGGCGTTCGTAGTATGTGCTTGGTGCATGACAGGACAGCTACCCATGCTTGGACGTTGTGGCTCGTGCGAAGTATCTACATTTTCACTATGAATGGTTGGTCCATGACCATCTCCTTTATCATAAGTGGTGTTACTTGCAGCATCTGATGTTGAGTTTGAGTTAGTCATCATGTGGCTCCTAGGCAGTAATCAGATAAATGGCAATCGAGTGTGTTATTTACTATTGTTTGCAAAAATTATTTGTCATCTCTAGCATATAGAATAATGATTGATTTATGGAAGCAATTTATACAAACATATTGTTTTATAAAATAAATGGTATACCTAATAAAATTATATTTTTTAAATATATAAAAGTAAGGATTTAGTAATAATTTCTGGTTGTTAAAGCATTAATTATTAATAACTTATCAGGATAATGATTGGCTAATCACAAGAGAAAGAGGTTTATATAAAACGGTTGTGATGCAAAATGCGATATTTTCCTTATTTTTATACCCATGCTCAATATGAAAGTAAACCCTAGTCTATAAGCTAGGTTTTATTAACCAGTAGAAAGAAAGGTTAATGCAAAAATATCGTTAGAATGTCTAGTCAAGGTCAGCGTTCTCAAGTACCATAATTCAATTTTGTTGTAATGGCTGTATTTGTGCAACGTTAAGCAATTTTTATCGATCCCGTTTATCAGTGCTATTTATCAGTATCAGTTACCGATAGATGATGCTAATGATTGATAAAAATTGTGCGCGGTTGTGTTCTTTTTCTTAAGTGCTAGTGAGCGATTATGTCTGCTGTCAAATCTGTGCCACCCAATCAATCAGCTGTCAAAAAATCATGGTCTGATGCATTGAAATCTTTTTCAGATATTCGTGTGATGATTATGTTATTTCTTGGATTTTCAGCAGGTGTACCTATTCTGTTGGTTTTTTCAAGTCTATCACTATGGCTTAGTGAAGCGGGTTTAGAAACCGGTGTGATAACAATGTTTGGTTGGGCAGGTCTTGGTTATTCGTTTAAGTTTATTTGGGCGCCGTTGATTGACTCAATGCCACTTCCTTTCTTAACTAAATGGCTAGGTAGGCGTCGGGCATGGATGTTTATGTCACAACTGATGATACTGGTTGCTATTTTTACGATGGCTAGTGTTAACCCTGTTGCTGAAAACGTCCTTTGGGTTATGGCGCTTGGTGCTGTTTTGCTTGGTTTTTCATCAGCTACTCAGGATATCGTTGTTGATTCTTATCGTATTGAGTTGGCAGGGTTTGAATTGCAACCTACGTTGTCTTCAGTATATGTCGCTGGTTATCGTATTGGCATGATTGTCGCAGGCGCAGGTGCACTTTATTTAGCAAGTTATTTTGGCTCTTCTGAAGAGCTTTATAATTATGAAGCATGGCGCAATACTTACTATACGATGATGGGTGTCATGTCAGTCGGTTTATTAACGACGTTTGCTATTTATGAGCCAGCAGCACAGTCATTAGAAATATATAAACAAAAAAGAAATTTAAAAATATTTTCCATATACGCGGCTTTTCTCCTTATCCCTGGTGTGATTTATGGATTGCCAGTATTCGTCAGCACCTTTGCAACCAGAGTATTGAGTAGGCCTTTAACGTTAATACCTATTGAGTACTTGCCAGCGATTAATATGTATTTCTTGATGGTAATGGCATGCGCACCTTTCTTACTGATATTTTTTATTTTAAATCAACCCAAAATAGTGAACAAAATTGACTCAGTTGTACAGTCTCGTGATGACAATATTAGAATATTATTCTTATTTATCTTGTCAGTTTTTGCGTTTATAGGTGCTTTTGTATTTATAGGTAAAATATTTGAAGCTCCTGATGACAGTGTTTTTCTAAAGTTTTTGATAGAAGTAGTGAGATTGTTGGGTAGTGTGGCTGTGGCTATGGTTGTGGGATATGCGCTTATATCAGTCGGGCTGGCAAAAAAAGAGGTGGCAAAAAGATTGTGGGTAGAGCCTATTGCTGATTTTTTCCGTCGCTATGGTAAGCAGGCAATACTGTTGCTATTGTTGATAGGTTTTTATCGTGTGTCAGATATTGTCGCAGGCAATCTATCAAACGTTTTCTACGCTAAGATGGGTTTTACTAAAATTCAGATTGCTGACGCGGTCAAATTTCTGGGATTGTTTATGACGATTGCAGGTGGATTTTTAGGTGGCCTTGTTGCTCAAAAAATGAAGATGATGCATGTCATGTTGATTGGTGCTATAGCATCGAGTACAACCAATCTTCTATTTATTCTATTGACCTATCATCCTGGTGATATGAATTATATGTACCTAGCAGTGGTTGTTGATAATTTGGCAGCAGGTTTTGCGACTGCTGTTTTTATTGCATTTTTATCAGCGCTTACTTCAGTTAAGTTTACCGCTGTACAGTACGCTATATTTTCATCACTCATGACTTTGTTTCCAAAAGTATTGGGTGGGTATTCAGGTGGCATTTCAGACAACATTGGATTTGCTAACTTTTTCTTAATCACATTCTTGATTGGAATACCTGTCTTGATACTTATTTATTTGGTAGACAAGCATGTGGTTATTGGTAGCAATGACGATCCAGTTGAACTTTCTACCAAACTTGAGTAATCAATTTTAATAGGTGATGAACTATATATGACAGCATCAAGTATTCGTCAAATCAAGCAGCACATTCAGCAATTGACAAATGAGGCTGCAAATAGCAAGCTACCGCCATTTTGGCTAACGGACTGGCTGTTGTATGTCGTCGATAAGCCTGCGATATTTTTAATAACGGATGAAGATTACCAATTAACTGATAGTGAATTTGAGCAATTCAATGCAGGTGTAACGAAGATGCAGCAAGGAATACCACTTGCGTATTTGACTGGTCAGCAAGAATTTTGGTCGCTGACGTTTACTGTTAATGAGCACACTTTAATTCCGCGACCTGATACTGAGATACTGATTGAGCAAGTATTAACTTGGATAAAATCTCAGCCAAACAGTGTCAGCAGCCCAAAACGGTTACTGGATTTAGGGACAGGTTCAGGCTGTATTGCGATTAGTCTCGCTCACGAGTTAAATACGCAGCGTTCAGACAGTGAGGCAGAAAGTTGGCAAGTCGTTGCGGTGGATATGTCGCCAGAAGCGCTCAAGGTTGCTCAGCACAATGCAGCCATCAATGATGTTGCTGATATTGAGTTTATACAAAGCAGTTGGTATGACGAGCTGCCCAGTCATGGCGAGCTATTATTTGATGTGATTGTGTCCAACCCTCCTTATATCGATAAGGAAGATGAGCATTTAGCACGCCTTGTAGCCGAACCTATTAGTGCCTTAAGTGCCCCCAATCATGGGCTTGCCGATATAGAGCATATCGTAGGACAGGCACCGAAATACTTGCGTGTCGGTGGGCTACTGGCTATCGAACATGGTTTTGACCAAGGTGATGCCGTTCGCAAGTTGTTTGTAGACAGTGACTTTGAATCTGTGCATACAGTACAAGACTATGGTGGTAATGATCGTGTTACGCTGGGTCAAATTAAGTCACCAGATTTTTGTTAGTAGACTTCTTTAATAATAGGTTATTGGTAATAAATATGGCGCACACATTAGATGAAGGGCAGTTGTTGGATGAAGAGTTGCTGCGTTATGCAAGGCAAATATTATTAGATGGTTGGGATATTGACGCTCAATTACGCTTAAAATCAGCTCGTGTGGTCATGATAGGGGCAGGTGGGCTTGGTTGTCCTGCTTCTGAGACGCTGGTGCGTGCAGGACTTGGGCACATTCATCTTATAGATGATGACGTCATTGAAGCCAGCAACTTGCAGCGCCAAACGCTGTTTTTACCTGAGGATATTGGTAAAACTAAGGCGCTAACAGCGGCGCACATGTTAGAGCGTATTAACCCTTTCATTACCGCTCGCGGTACAGTTGCAAGATTAAGCAAAGACAATGCTTATAAATTGCTCGATATGGCGACAGGCAAGCCTGATTTGCTTTTAGACTGCACCGACAATTTTGCTACGCGTGATGTCATCAATCGTATTAGCGTGCACTATAAAATCCCGCTATTATCTGCCTCAGCGATTGCGATGCAAGGTCAGTTGGCGCTGTTTGAGCCGCAACTAAACACTGGTTGTTATCACTGCGTGTTTGGTTCGGTAGTGCTTGATGCAGCGGCTGATGAGCGTACGTGTGCCAACTCAGGTGTGCTAGCGAGTACCACTGCTATCATGGGTAATTTGCAAGCGAATGCTGCCCTGCAGTATTTGGGATTAACCAAAAATCCACTGACAAATAAGCTATTAATATGGGATGGTAGTCAGATGCAGCAGCGGCTAATGGGCTATCGCCAAGATGCCGCGTGTCCTGTCTGTAGCAGTCATTAGACATTAGTCATTGTTCATTAGTGGCGGTGTGACTTGTCATTATTTATAATCGCCTATTCTCAAAACCCTTTCTTATGACCATAGTTGTTTTTTATGAAAATTCATCGTCCGCATTTATTAAAGCATACCTTCAATGTCATGAACCGTGTTCGCCAAACAGCCAGCGTGGCAGGTTTATCTGCGCTGAGAGTGGCAAAAGGTGAAAAGCCTGATGCTACATTATTAAAAGAAACGTTTGAGCAATTGGGCACGACTTATATCAAGATTGGTCAGTTTATCGCCAGTACGCCGTCACTGTTTCCACGCGAATATGTAAAAGCTTTTCAGAGCTGTTTAGATCAGACCACGCCATTATCTTATGCTTATATCGAGCAGGTATTGAAAGAAGAGTTGGCCGTTGATGGCATGACGATTGATGATAAGTTCGCCCATATCGACTCAAAGCCATTAGCGTCAGCCTCTATTGCTCAAGTTCATGCGGCACGGTTGCATAATGGCGATGAAGTCGTATTAAAGGTACAAAAGCCTGACGTCGAGACCATTATGCAAACCGATTTGGGCGTATTGCATGGGGTGACTAAGTTACTTGAGATTCTGATGCCGTCGATGAAGTTTGCCAGTATTGCGCCGATTATCGATGAGATTCGCCTGCGTATGCTTGCCGAGACTGACTTTATCGCTGAGGCACAAAACATCCGCGATTTTCAGCAGTTCTTAGCCGTATCAGGCAATACGCGCGTGGTAGCACCCAAAGTATATGAAGAGCTGACGACCAAGCGTGTATTAACCATGAGCCGCTTGTACGGCGTATCTATGGTCGATGAGTCGCTCATGCGTCAGTATTGTGCTGATCCTGCGCAAGTCATGGCGGATACCTTGAATACGTGGTTTGCCAGTCTCATGCTGTGCAACAGTTTCCATGCTGACCTGCATGCGGGCAATTTGATGCTATTAACCGATGGTCGTATTGGCTTTTTGGATTTTGGTATTGTCGGTAAGCTAAAAGCTGAGAGTTGGCGTGCGTGCATGGGTATGATGCAAGCCATGCAGGACAGTGACTATCAAGCGATGGCGCGCCATATGATTGATATGGAAATGACCCATGGTGGCAATAAAATCGATGTAGTGGCGTTGGGTAATGATTTGCAGCGTATGATGAAGACTATTATGGCGGAGGACAAATCCTTTACCAGTGGTGTGCCTTTTAATAGTAAAGAACAAGCCGATGAGTTAAATAAAATGATGCTTGAGATTGTCGAAGTGGGCAAGCGCCATGGTATTCATTTCCCACGTGACTTTGCTTTATTGACCAAACAGATGCTGTATTTTGATCGCTTTATGCGTACGCTGGCACCTGATATGGATATGTTTAGTGATCAACGCGTACAAATGCTAGGACACACAGAGACAGATGTGACCATGACGCCAACAGTAAACGTATCGTAGTTTTCGCTTGTATGTTTGATTATTAATCTGCCGCTGCTCTTGAATGCTCTAACACAAAGGATTGTGTGCTAATGGCCGCAAAAATGGCTCTGTCATGATGACTGCTCTCAAAAGCCGTGCTTTTCCTCATATTACTAATGAAGCTGCCATTGCCTGTATCGGTATGTACTGCATGGCAGTCGTCATGGGTTATGGACGCTTCCTCTTTACTGCCACCTTGCCCGATATTATGGTGCAACTGTCGATTTCGACGACGATTGCAGGCTGGCTTGCCTCTATCAATTACATCGGTTATTTTATCGGTGCCCTCATCGCCATGTTTGTGCCTCAGCGTTCGACGTGGCAAGCGCTGACACTGTGGGCAATTATAAGTGTCGTCACAACGATGCTACTTGTCGTACCTGATATGTCATTAACTGTATGGTATCTCATTCGTCTAATCGCAGGTATTGCAAGCGGTGTAGCGATGATTTTAAGCTCATCGTTTGTGATTCAAAGCTTAAGCCCTGAACGCCGCTCTGTACTGTCGGCAGTACACTACGCAGGTATTGGTGTGGGCATCAGTGCCTCTGCCATACTGACGTGGTGGTTGTTAATATTGGGCTATCATTTTGATGTCATTTGGTTGGTAGCAGGCTTTACAAGCTTACCTCTGGTATGGCTACTCTATGCGGTAAAACCAAGACAAACAAAGGGTTCCGACTTGCTGCGGACTGATCCTACACAGCACGTGTCAGTGCATCAAACCTATTTGAGCTTTAAGCGCGCTTTGTATGAGGTCATTGCTGGTCATCGTAAGGCTATTGCTTTGCTGTCAGCGAGCTATGTACTGGCAGGCTTTGGTTATATTACCTCTGCGACTTTTTTGCCAGTCATGGCAGCACAGCGCCTCACGACGCAGACGTATGCTGGATTGCTCATTTGGCTAGTCGTTGGTGTGTTTGCGATGTTATCAAATCCACTGTGGGGCGCACTTGCCAAGCGAATTGGTGAAATCAAAACGTTAATAGGCTTAACGATATTACAAGCATTTGGGATGTGCCTGCCCATATGGTTCGACGGCGCTATTGGTTTGTACGGCAATGCTGCTATTTTAGGTTTGACCTTTGTGGGTATGGTATCGATGACGCTCACTTTGATTAAAAATATCAATCCTGCTTACTCAAATTTGCTGATAGGATTGGCAACTTTGGCTTATGCATTGGGTCAGTTCTTGGGGCCATTGGTGACGGTAGCATTGGCAGGGCAGGACGACAATTTCAATGCAGGGTTACTCGTTGCCGCCGCTGGATTGATGGTTGGATTGGTGCTGTTGCTATTGTTTCGTCGACAGCCACCGACTACCATTTAAACCACACTACGATTAAATATTTCTCGCAGCTCAAAACTGGTATGCACTTGAGCGACACCTTCGATACGATTGAGCCTATGTAATAAAAACTCCTCATAATGTGCCATATCGCGTACTCTTACCTTGATAAGGTAGTCTTCTGTACGACCCGTGACAATGCTACAGCTAATGACTTCATCAAAGCTCTGAATCTTACGCTCAAATTGCTCAAAGCGCTCAGCCGTATGGCGATCCATGCTAATCGCGATAAAGACGGCGAGCGGGTAGCCAAGTTTTTGCGCATCCGTTTTGGTGTGATAACCCGTGATAATACCAGCATCTTCTAAGAGTTTAATACGGCGTGCACAAGGCGTGGCTGACAGGTTGACGCGTTCGGCAAGCTCGGTGATACTCATACGTGCCTGAGTTTGCAATACGCGCAAGAGCTGTCGATCGATCTCATCAATATCGGCTAAATGTGGACTATCCAGATGACTGTTTGGCATGATCTGTTGCTTTATTAGTGAATTCAGCTAATTATACTGAGTAAATTGTATTTTTTCACTAAAATATTGTCATATATTATCAAAGAAAGCTGATTTCTATTGCATAAACTCTGATATTATTATGGTATAAACATTGGTTATCTCGTATGATAAACATTGATCTAATCACCAGCCGTCCAGCTAAAAACATAAATTCCCATATCATCTAAGGATTGATTATGTCTGACCAAGCCAAACGCACTGTAGCCTCAACGACTGCAAAGATTACACCCAAAAATGCCGCTTTTGATTATAAAAAGTATCGTCCATTTGCTTTTGCGCCCTCGCTGTCAGATCGTACTTGGCCAAGCAAAACGATTGAAAAGTCACCAATCTGGGCAAGTGTGGATCTGCGTGATGGCAACCAAGCACTGATTGATCCGATGACGATCGAACAAAAAATGCGTTTTTTTAAAACGTTGGTTGAGGTTGGTTTTAAAGAGATTGAAATTGGCTTTCCATCAGCGGCGCAGGTTGAATTTGATTTTGCTCGTAAACTTATCGAAGAAAATCACGTCCCAGACGATGTGACTTTGCAGGTATTAGTGCAGGCTCGTGAGCATTTGATCGCCCGTACGTTTGAGTCATTAAAAGGCGCGAAGCGTGCGATTGTCCATGTTTATAATTCAACCTGCCGTGTACAACGTGAAAAGGTCTACGGTAAAGACAAAGCTGAAATTAAGGAAATTGCCATCACTGGTGCCAAGCTATTACAGCATTATGCGGCACAGTATCCTGAGACGGAATGGGTATTCCAGTATTCACCAGAGAGCTTTAGTCAAACAGAAACTGAATATGCTGTAGAAGTCTGTGATGCGGTCTGTGATGTGTGGCAACCACAACAAGGGCAGGAAGTGATTTTAAACTTGCCAGCGACGGTTGAAGCGTCTATGCCCAATGTTTTTGCCGACCAAGTCGAGTATTTCTGCCGTCATCTTGCCCAGCGTGAGCATGTCATTATCAGCTTGCATACGCATAATGACCGTGGCTGTGCGGTTGCAGCAGCAGAGCTTGGGGTATTAGCGGGTGCCGATCGTATCGAAGGTACGCTATTGGGTAACGGTGAGCGCACGGGTAATATGGATATCATGGTCATGGCGATGAACTTGTTTAGTCAAGGTATCGATCCAGAGCTTGATTTTAGTAACATGAGCGAAATTGTACAAGTGGTCAGCGAATGTAACAATTTGCCCTTACATCCGCGTCATCCATACGTCGGCGAATTGGTCTTTACGGCCTTTAGCGGCTCACATCAAGATGCCATCAAAAAATCTCTCGATTATAACGAAAAGCATCAAAACGAGACGGATAACGTTTGGGATGTGGCTTACTTGCCAATTGATCCGGCGCATATTGGTCGTAGTTATCAGGATGTGGTACGTATCAATAGCCAGTCTGGTAAAGGCGGTGTGGCTTATATCTTGCAGCGCAACTATGGCTTTAATTTGCCGCGCTGGATGCAAATTGACTTCAGCGGCGTGGTACAGAAGCAAGCTGAATCAGCTGCTCGCGAATTGCAGAATGATGAAATCTTACAAACCTTTGAAGACACGTATCTACAGCAAGGCAGTTTTGAGCTATTAGATTATACGGTCAATAATAAAGGCGGTGAAGTCTACTTTACTGGTCAAGTACAAATGAATGGGGACATCATTAATATTGATGGCACTGGTAATGGTCCATTATCATCGTTTATAGACGGACTTGCCCAGCACACGGGTAAATCGATACATGTCATCAACTACGCTGAGCATGCGATTAATCCGCAGCACAATAGCGGTGATGGCATCGATGATGATACCAATAATGACAACAAAACCAATGCCAATGCCGCTGCTTACATTCAGTTGAATGTTGATGGTGAAGTTTATTCTGGTATTGGCACTTGCAGCAGTACTGTATCAGCGATGCTTAAAGGCGCATTATCAGCGTTTGCTCAAGCAGTTAGTACTGCCACTGCTTAATGTTTTTATGATCGTTTTGATAACTTGTAGCTGTAACGCTGTCGCTTCTTGTCTTTGGCAAGTAAAGCGATGGCGTTATTTTTTGCATGAAAAAAGACAGTCTATATGCAGAAAGTAGATATTTATGACTACCGCCTATCTTGCAGTTGGCTAAAGCATCGCGACTAATAGCATAATGTTACTTGTGTTTTTGATGTCTAAGACTTACGCTAATGTACATAACTCATATTATTATATTATAAACAAAAGGTTAATTATGGAACCTATCTCACTTGCTTCATTTTCATTGGCTGCTATTTTGGCGTCATTGCCAGTAAATGGCGAAGTGGTCACTAAACCGACTATTACCACTCATATCAGCCCAGCTATCGCAGGACAATGGGAAATCGACTTGGACAGTAGTATCACGATGACCAAAGAAGCCAAAGCCAGACAAGCTGTAGCTAAAGAGCTGAACCAGACAAAAAGTGATGAGCCAGAAGTGACTGCTGGCACAGAAGGCGGTGTCCTTGTGCAAAGTGAAAAGCGCGTCCTTAATATTAAGCCCAATACCAACAACCAGTTAAAGGTCTCTGCCAAAAAAGCAAATCAGTGCCGCGAGCTATATAATTTTGCGGCCGATAATGAGATGTGGGCAGTGAGTGGCAAAGAGTGGACATATGGTCGTTACCTAATCACGCACCGCGAAGAAGGGCTGCCCATTATTGCGCTAAAAACAGTCTATGACAACAATGAGGTAGATTGTTCAGGCAACCAAATCGACCAAACTGACGAAGCGTTGATTGCGTTTTTAAACCACGATGGCAACCAAATGCAGTGGTGTGCGGATCCTGATGGTAATGAATGCTTTATGAATTTTAATAGAGTGTTACCATAGCACTTTATCGTTAATTATAAGACTTAAGACCGTTTTTTTCTAAAATAGAAACATAAAAAACCGCTATCTAAATAGGTAGCGGTTTTTTCATATTTAACAATAAATCAAAGCGGGTTATACATCCGCGTTCTTTTTATTGCCAGTTAGAAGCTCTCTTTCAAGGTAATGAATATTTTGTGCTTCGTGAATAAAATTGTCATCTGCCAAAATGACATCGCGATGCAGCGGGATATTGGTTTTAATACCCTCAATCACCAATTCATCGAGTGCATGCAGCGTCTTAGAGACGGCTTGCTGGCGCGTTTGACCATGGCAGATAAGCTTGCCAATCAATGAGTCATAATAGCTTGGAATCTCGTAGCCCGGGTAGAGGTGCGAGTCAAAGCGTACACCAGCACCGCTGGGGGCAAATAACTGGGTGACTGTACCAGGACAAGGCATAAAGGTGGCTGGATCTTCAGCATTGATACGACATTCAATGGCATGGCCTTGAATCTCAATCTCGCTTTGACGATAAGACAAACCGTAGCCAGCTGCGATTTTTAGCTGCTCGACGACCACGTCGATGCCAGTAATCATCTCAGTTACCGGATGCTCAACTTGCACACGAGTATTCATCTCAATAAAAAAGTATTCATTATTTTCAAATAAAAACTCAAAAGTACCGGCACCGCGATATTTCACCAACTCACATGCTTTGACGCAAGCGTCTAAGATAGGCTGACGTACATCGTCAGGGATATCAGGCGCAGGGGCTTCTTCTAATACTTTTTGGTGGCGACGTTGCAATGAACAATCTCGATCGTATAAGTGAATGGCATTACCGTTACCATCGCCAAGCACTTGTATCTCTACGTGGCGCGGATTTTGTAGGTAGCGTTCCATATACACGGTATCATCACCAAACCACAGCTCAGCTTCTTGCTTAGCAGCCTGTACTTGACCAATGACTTCTTCGAAGCGCTCAACCACGCGCATACCGCGACCGCCGCCGCCAGAAGCGGCTTTAATCAATAACGGAAAGCCGATATGGCGTGCTTGCTCTTCAGCATTATGCAACGTTACCGCGCCCACTGAACCAGGGACGGTCGGTACGCCAGCTTTTTTCATTGCATTAATAGCAGAGACTTTATTGCCCATTAATCGAATATGGTCAGCATTAGGACCAACGAAAGTGAGACCTGCTTCTTCGACGCGTTCAGCGAATTCAGCATTTTCAGCCAAAAAACCATAACCCGGATGGATAGCGTCGGCACCAGTGATTTCAGCTGCGGTTAAAATAGTATTGATATCAAGATAGCTTTGATTGGCATTGGGTTTGCCAATACAGATTGCCTCATCAACAAAGCGCAGGTGCATCAAGTTTGCATCAGCTGTGGAGTAGACACCGACGGTCTCTATGCCAAGGGCTTTGCAGGCTCGAACGATACGTAGGGCAATCTCACCTCTATTGGCGATGAGCAGTTTTTTTATCATGGGGTCATCCTTGTCGAAGCGGCGGTCATTGATAGAGTCGTTATTTTAGGCACTATTAAATTGAGCTACGATAAAGATAAAATAACTCAAGCTAAAATGCCAAATGATAACGAAATCTCTATCATAATGAGGTAAAGGTTGGTAAATAGTGTCGTTAAGCTTTATAGCGTATGACGGGTTGACCAAACTGTACCACTTCGGAATTATCGACTAAGATTTCGTCAACGACACCACTTTGCGTTGCCTCAAGAGGATTCATAATTTTCATGGCTTCGATGATGCCCAATGTGTCACCAGCTTGCACCTTTTGTCCGACCTTTACGAATGGCGGATCATTAGGGCTAGGGGCTGAGTAATAAACACCAACCATCGGCGATGTCTCAACGCTACCCGCTTTTACCGCTGGCTTTGCTTCAGCAGTGATAGGGGCAATGCCAGCAGCAGGTGCGGCCATCATGGTCGGTGCAGGCGCATCATAGTGACGAGTTAAGCTGATGTGTTCATCATCTGAGCTGATTTCTAAATTAACCAGTTCACTTTCTTCCATGAGGGCGATTAGGGTGCGTATTTTTTCAATATCCATAGTTTTAATTTTGCCTTCTACTAATTTCAAGAAATAGTGTAACTAAATATTGTGTAGGTAATTGCTAATGATACCTATATTCATGGCAATGAGCAATCGATGTACAGTTGTTAACTGAGTTTTTTTACATATTATGACGTAAGCATTTCTTACGAGTAAGAAATGCTTAATGATTTATCATAGTCTATGTGACCATGTAGCGCTAGTCATGGTTAGTAGATACTGCATTTACATCAGTATAGCTGATGCATTAACCCCACATCGCCGTCAGACGCTTTTGTTGATAGCGCAGGCGTAGGGTGAGTAGAATAGAGGATAAGAATAAACCCGTAATTAATGCCATCCAAAACCCTTGTGCGCCTATATCGGTGAAGCGCACCAAATAAACACCGAGTGGCAATGCCACCAGCCAGTAACAGAACAACGTGACCCACATTGGGATCGTGGTGTCTTGCATGCCGCGCAATATACCAGCGACGTTGACTTGCCAGCCATCGAACAGCTGATAACCAAGAGCAAAAATAAGTAAATGCATAGATTGCGTGATAACGGCTGGGTTATCAGAGAATGCGGCTGCCAATTGCGGCCTAAATAGCCAAATACCAATCATACAAGTGAGCGCAATCAATACTGTCCAGATAAGACCAGTGGCTTGCACTTGACGTAACGCCATGAGGTTTTTTTCGCCAAAACGATTGGATACCATGATTGTCAGTGCCATCGCGACCGATATCGGAATCATAAACAGCTGGGAAGTCACTGCTAATGCCACCTGATGCGATGCGGTTGCTAGCTCACCTAATGGACTGATAACAAGAGCGCCCAAGCTGAACAAACTGGCTTCAAAAAAGATAGAGATACCAATCGGAATACCAAGTTTAAGGAGCTTTTTAATCTGTTCACGATTAGGACTGGCAAAGGCATAAAAGAAGCGCGTGCTGGCAAACTGCTGTCGCTTAGTAAAGCTGGTATAAGCCGCCAGTAATAAAACGTTTATCCATAACACAATGGCCGTTGCGACCCCACAGCCTGCGCCGCCCATTTCAGGCATGCCAAACAGACCGTGGATAAAAATATAGTTAAGGGGAATATCGGCAAGTAGTCCGATGATACTAATCACTGTCACTGGCTCAGGTCGCCCAAGTGCTTCGCAATAACTGCGTAGTACCGCATAGACAGCCAGAGCGGGAAAACCAAACGACACGCCATGCAAATACTGCGTTGCTATCGGTTGGATGTTTTCAGGCACACCCATGACCCCAAGTACATTAGGTGCTAAATTAACGATGATAAAGCCCATAATACCAATGACACTGGCGGTCCATAAAGACTGCTGCGTGATATGCGGTACTTGGTGGTGCTTATTTTGACCAATCGCCTCACCAATAAGAGGGGTGGTGGCGATTAAAATGCCAGTGGCTAATAAAAACAGCGGCAGCCAAATACCAGAGCCAACGGCGACGGCCGCCAAATCAAGCGCGGAGACTTGACCTGCCATGATAGCATCGACCACACCAAGTGCTGCTTGGCAAAACTGAGTAATTAAAATAGGAAGCGCGAGAACGCCTAAGCGTAAGCTGTAGCTTTTAAAATCTCTAAAAGATAATGGGAAAACCATAGTGAGCAACTTTTTATTCTTTGCGGTAATTATGATAGATGAGCAAATATTGCCATCAACAAAACAATAGCGAGACGGTCATACCATGACCAAAAACTTGAGCAGAAAAGCAAATGAGAATGAGGACATGCCCTAAGCACGTTTAACTAAGCTAATCCATTTTTTGGCTGGATGTAAAAGGGGGAGTCGTGCCGACGATAATACTCCGATAAATAATATGAGCAAGCCCATATAGACAGAGTATGCAAAAAAAAGGCAGGCACAAAAATAAAAATGACCCGTCAATCCAAGCAGTGGATTGACGGGTCATAAATAAATAGAATGGTAAAGAAGCCACGCTATGATGTCAACGCTTTAAAAGCGTTATATAGCTCTTAAAAACTGACTGTGAAAGGTAATCGATTCCATAGAGTGTGCACTGGACGATAACCATTCTAACTTATAGGCACATCAGCAGGCATTTATAGCGACTCAGGCAAATCTTGCACCACCGCTTGATAGCCAATCAAGGTATTATTGGCATCAAAGGCTTGCACGACAATCACGTAATTGGTGGACATGGCTGGAATGACAGGGGTAAACTGCGTTTCAAGATTACTTAATATCACATTCTGCACATAGCCGTTGGCACCAGACTCGGCTTTGTTGACATCAATTTGGCTGACCAGTAAATACTTGGTATTGGCAGGATTTTGCCAAGTGACGGTCTTTTGACTGCCATTACCGATGACATCAAGAGTCATTTTGCCCAGACTATAATCAAGTGGGTAAGTCTTAAAATTAGAGCGATCGCTGATGGTGTAGGTGACGTTGCAATTTTTTTCGCTACTGGTTAGTTTTTTACCGCCAAGGCCATCCTGATACTCAAAGCTACCTCTCCAAGGTGATCCTGCTTCTTTTTCCTCAAAGCTCCCCGCAAAAGTGGTTAATAAGTTTGGTGTTTCTACGCCCAAATCATTGACATACTTAATGTCTAAGAATGCTAACGTATCGAGACTGCCTGTTATTTTACCCGCGATATAGTTGTCAACCTTGATGGCTGAGTTGATACCCAAAGTGTTATTTTCTTGGCAGGCTTGCTGCTGATAACTAACGCTACCATCGACGCTGCCAGCGCCATCTTTGCTGATGTCAAAGTAAACGGCACCGATATCGATATCGTCGCTGTCACTATCGTCAATCTCAATAAAGTGTCCGACATATAAACCGCCGCGACCGCCTTCTGGGGTTATTTTGTCCAAGAAATTATCGAGTGATTCTTCTGGTAAAAATACCGACTCCAGAATCTCGGCCATGGATTTTTCATCATCGCTCAGCTTATCTTCGACTTCTTTATACTTCTCTTTGACCTTGTCTTCCACACGATCATATTCATCTTTCACCTGATCTTCTATTCGGTCATATTCCTCTTTCACCTTGTCCCCGTCACTGCCACAGGCGCTAAGAGTAAGACTGAACATGCTGACAGTTAATACAGATAATAGTAGTTTGGGTGCGCTCATAAGCGGGTCCTGATAATGGGGATAAAGGTGTGATAAAGAAAATCGATAAATGAATTATTGAGCATAAGTCGCAAATATAGCAAATTTTTTGCAGACAGCGCATCAATAAGTGTTCGTTGATAACACTAAAAACCTTACTCAATCGTTACTATCTAACCACTGGTTGCTCAGATAGTAGATTAAGTGTTTCTGCCATATCCATAATGGCGTACCAGTGTTTGGCGTCTAGTGGAATCACGGTAAGTTGCTCACAGCCTTTTCTCATTAATAATGAATCCTCAAGTGCGGGTAAAAATTTAAGGGCTGATAGTGGTAGAATATCAATGAACGCTTGCTCAAAAGTGACGTCTACCATATACCAGCGTGGCTCATCTTCGGTGGCAATAGGATCGTAATGACGGTGCTCAGGATGGAACTGGCAAGGGTCAGGGTAGCCTGCTTTGCTTACCCTCATGATGCCAGCGACGCCAGACGGTTTAGCGCTAGAGTGATAAAAGAATACCTTGTCGCCGACCTGCATCTCGTCACGCATGAAGTTACGAGCGCGGTAATTGCGCACACCATCCCAACTGTCGGTCTCTAGGCGTTGCAAATCATCAATACCAAAAAACTTGGGGTTGGACTTCATTAACCAATAAGCCATATCTTTATCCTATTTATCATTATCAGCCATTCATTATTTGCAATATCACTGTATGCAATGTCATTTAATACAATGCCATTTTATGCCATTATTCTTCACTATTTTGCCTATAAAAGTACAGGGTTAACATGCATGTTTGTGACTGATTTTGTTATTGATCGGCTTTTCTTTAAGATAGCCTTTTTTTTAATCACATTAGCCGTTATCCTAGCGCTACTTTCTGCTAGTGACAGCAGTCATCCATTTATGTAACCTTTTTTATAGATACCTTCGTTTATGTCAAATATTAAATCTGCTCATTTTTCTGATAATCTCAGCATCTCTAATAAGACTGCGAGTGGGATACAGGTAAGTGCCATTCCACTGGCGCTTTATATTCATATACCGTGGTGTGTCAAAAAATGCCCTTATTGTGATTTTAATTCGCATGAGCTGCCGATGGATATGCAGCTATCTATGTATGACGAATATGTGGATGCGCTGCTGTCAGATGCTGCCATGCAGCAGTCGTTAACCCAAGCGCGTGAAATTAGTTCAATTTTTATCGGTGGTGGTACGCCTTCACTGCTACCCATTGTGCAATACCAGCGATTGTTTACTGGCTTACGTAGCATCTTTAAGTTTGCTGATGGCATTGAAGTAACGATGGAAGCCAATCCGGGCACGCTTGAGCATGCGCCTTTTTCCCAATATTTAGAGGTGGGTATCAATCGTTTGTCAATAGGTGTACAAAGTTTTGCGGCTGATAAGCTAAAAACCCTTGGTCGCATACATGACCCTGCACAAGCATTGTCAGCGATTCGTGCGGCGGTCGCGGCTGGGTTTGAGCGAGTCAATGTCGATTTGATGCATGGGTTACCGCAGCAAACGATGAATGAGGCGCTGAACGATATCCAGATGTCGCATGATGCTGGGGCGACGCATATCTCTTGGTATCAATTAACGATTGAGCCCAATACTGTATTTTACCGTAGCCAGCCGATTTTGCCAGATGAGGATAACTTGGCAGATATTGAGCAGGCAGGTCAAGCGTTGTTGCAGCAGTTGGGCTACCGCAATTACGAAGTATCCGCGTGGGCAGGCGCGTCAGATAAAGCATGCCGTCACAATGTTAATTACTGGCAATTTGGTGACTACCTAGCGATTGGTGCGGGTGCACATGGTAAAGTAACGATTGCTCATGAAGCATCAGCATTAACAGAGAATGGCTTAAAGAATGACTCGCTAGCAGATTCTGGTATTTATCGTTTTAGTAAGTCACGACTGCCTAAAGATTATGTGGATTATCAAGATAACACTGATTCTTTTGTTAAACAAAGCGCACCAAAAATGGTGGGTTGGCAGGAAATTGATAGTGAGGAGTTGGTCAGTGAGTTTATGCTGAATGCGCTACGTCTACATGATGGCGTCGCTTGGTCGATGTTTACCGTAAGGACAGGGCTGAGTGATGATGATATTGCTGTACAAGTGGCGCAATTGATTGCTCAGGGATTGCTAGTAGACAATACTGAGCGGCTACAGCCAACGCTATTGGGTCAACGTTATCTCAATCAGATATTGCGAGCTTTCTTATAATTGGAGATATTCACTGCGTCTTTAATGTCAGTCTTTACGATCGAAAAATAAAGTTATAAAAAAAGGCTTATCACATAAATGACAAGCCTTTCAAATACGCAAAAAAATCAATACTTAGATTTTATTTTGTACGTCTTGTGCGCCGCCAGTAACAGCTTCGCCAGCGCTTGATACGTCTTGGCCCAAACCTTTAAAAGTGTTGCAACCAGTTAGAACAAACATAGCAGTTAAAGATGCGATGATTAATTTTTTCATAATAGAATCCTCAAAAATGGGTCGTTATAAATAATAACAGTGATGCTAAGCATTAGGCTTGAGCCTCACTGAGGGGTTATTGGATAAGATAATAATTGATAAATACTATCTCGATATCCGTTAGAGACATCATAGTGAAAGTTAAAAACTGTGCAAAGTATCAAAATGTAATTATTGGCAGTAAACTGTAACTTTTAATTACCTTTTGCTCAGAAATTCAAATAACCATCATTTTAGTAGAGTCTGTCCACGTTATCTCGGATCGACGATAATATGCAGATTTGACGACTTAAGGAGTCGATATGACCACTCATATTGTGTTGGTAGCGCCCAAAATGCCTAGTAACACGGGCAATATTATCCGCTTATGTGCCAACACGGGCGCGCAGCTACATTTGGTCAGGCCATTAGGGTTTGAGCTTGATGATAAAAAGCTACGGCGTGCAGGTTTGGATTATCATGAATACGCGCACCTACAAGTACATGATGATTGGGCAGCAGCAAAACTGGCGCTACAGGCAGCGGATTGTCATATTGTCACAGCATTGACCACCAAACTGAGCAAGCCTTTTTATGACTATGACTTTGGTGGGCAACAGATGGCTGCCGAATCTGATCGTGCTTTGATGCCTGAGCAGATACCTAATGTCGCCTTAGTATTTGGCTCTGAAACAGCAGGTCTGGCAGACGATATACGTGAAGATATCGGCGCTGATCACTGGTTGCGCTTGCCTATGCTGGCTGATTCACGCAGTTTAAACTTATCGAATAGTGTGGCGATATGTCTATATGAGGTATGGCGTCAGCAAGGCTTCACTGGTGATGAAGGTCGTAGTATCGGGTATGAGACGTTGACAGTGTACGACCCAAAATAGCCATGCATTTTTTACTGATTGCAGGCGATGATCCAACATTTAGGTATTCATCGCCATTCATAACACCTTATCAATCATATATGCCATATATCTTATAAGCAGTTGGGTGGTTTGGGCAGACCGGCAAGGCGATTGACATGGCGGGCAACCAAGCCAGTGTTGAATAATTGCTGTAGTTTCTGATTGCTGATATCATGCTCTGGCAAGGTTTTCTGTAACCATTTAATCAGTGGGCGCGTGGCTGGTGCGTGATTAAACTGAGTAAAAAATGCCCGTACCTGCTGTAAAATTTGTAAATGCTCAGTTTCTAGATGCACCTCTAGAGTGTTGGCCAATTGCTGAGCGACTTCAGGGGTCCAGATATTATGGTCACATAAATGACCGTCTTGATCCAATTCAACGTTGATTGCCGCTGTTATATCATGATTGGTTATATCGTGATTGATCGTATTATCGTTATTCATAAGGCAATGGTCACTACTTTATCAAACCTCGCATTATTAGCATCGGTATTACTAGCACTGGTATTACTAACACTAGTGCTCTGAGTTAGATTGACCCATTCTTCATCGGTTAACAGCCCATTCAACTTGGTCTCTAAATTGAGCTTCGCACTGGTATTGGTACTCAGCTGCGCTACATCATCGGCTAAGGCATAAATATTTGCGATGCCTTGTATTTGACTGTCATTCAAATAGGCATCAAGCCAACTGATAAAAGCCACGGTGCTACCAAGCAAGAGAATACTGTCACCGGTGCGCCATGTCCGTGACATCTCATCGACACTGCGCCTGAGCGTATCCATTGTGCTGTGTATTTGATATAAAGTTGCCATAACAGTGTCCGATTCGTTGCTAGATTTAGGATAAGGCGTGTCCTCATTTTCATCTCTATTTTTAAAATGAGGACACGTCCTAGTATTTAAAGTATTACAAATAAAATGGCGAGGCTAAAAGCGTAGTATTTGCTCAAAGTCTGAAGCATTCACCACTTCAGGTATCAATGTCAATTGTGAAGCCAAATCAATAGGCAGCATACCCGTGACCCACCCGCTAAAGACATCGTCAGGTAGCCAAGCGGCTGGCATGTCATATAGCTCAAGCGACTGAATCATGCCGTGCAAACGCGACGCAGGCTGCATCAACAAGCCAAAAACAGGCGCATCCAAATACAGCTGTACTTCATGACCAAAGGTGGCTAGCGTTAATGCAAGCGCACAGCCTTCATAACTCGCCATTTCAGTCGGCGTGAGCAGCTGAATTAATAATTTCATGGTTAATTCCTAATCTAATTGGTCGCTGACAGTTATTATCATAAGATGTAATCTGTCTGCACGGCAAGTCATCAAAATTGCATCAAACGACAGTCGCCTTGCATCATCATCGCAAGCTCACTCAGTCCGACCAGTGAAAAGCCGGTGGCAAGGTTGTCACCATTAAGTTGATGGCGTTTGCTGTTATCCGTGTCGCTAATGCCGCGACTGAGAGCAGTACTGACACAGACAGGCAGCGCTAACTGGAACTGCTCAGCGAGCGTTTGCCACTCTTTGGTTAAATTAATTTGATCCGCCGACTGCCAGCGTAAACCATTGGCCGTATGCGCCGCATCGCCATAAAAAAACACGTTTAAGGTGACATTATCATTGGTATCTTTATTATTGGCGGCATTTATCAGGTAAGCGCGTGCATAGCGTAGCGCTAAATGGGCAAGTGGGTGGCCAGGATCAGCAGTAATCAGAAGCAATGGGGTCATGGTTGTCATAAGAACTCTTTTCAATCATCTGCACTAAAGTTGTTTATGCTACCATAAAGCGCTCAAAAGCAAATAGGGTCACTGTCATTAAACGTAGTTTTATATTAAATACCGACATATTGCGTATCGTTAGTTGATGCTGTGACTACTTCGTAAGAAAAAACGATAAACTTATGCGCTAAGTTCACGTAGTCTTATCACTCTATGCAAGGAGTTATGTTCCCTATGTCATCCGCTATGCCTTCACGTGCGACCCATGGTACAGATTGTCAGTATACAACCGAACAGCTGCAAATATTGCAGACGGCAAGCGAGTTCGCTTATCAGATTTGGGAGAGTCGAACGGTTTCATGCCAAACGTTTTTACGTAGCTACCCGTTAGATCGAACCCTAACTCGGCAGCAAATCGATGATTTGATTCAAGATTATACGTTAGATGATAATTACCAACTTGCTGATGAAGTGAAGGTGATGAGTGGCCTGCGTCATCTACGTACACTGCTGATGATGCGCTGGATTTGGCAAGATGCCTTACAACTGATAGCACTTGAGCAATTGACCGACGAGCTGTCTGAGTTTGCAGACGGCTGTATCTCATTTGCCAAAGATTACACCTACCAGCATTTAATTAAACAGTACGGCGAACCGACTTTTATCAATGCTAAAGGTAACGTGCAAATTGATGACATGGCGATTATGGCGATGGGAAAGCTTGGCGCTCATGAGCTGAACCTATCGAGTGATATAGACCTTATCTTTGTTCATCAGGCTCGCGGTGTAACCAACGGTGATAAATCAAAAGGCACGCGCAGCATAGATAATAAGCGGTTTATGACAAGGCTCGGTCAAGGTATTATTAAATTACTGGATCAAAAGACGGCTGATGGCTTTGTCTTTCGGGTCGATATGCGTCTGCGCCCTTGGGGTGACGGTAGTGATTTGGCCATTCATCTGTCCGCATTGCAGAAGTACTTCTCTCAACATGGACGTGCATGGGAGCGTTTTGCATGGTTAAAAGCGCGAGTAGTCGGGCAGCTAGAACAGCCGTTTTATGATGAGATACAAGCGCTCATCAAGCCCTTTGTTTTCCGTTATTACGTGGATTATAGTGCTTTTTCAGCGCTCAGGGAGATGAAATCGCTTATTCAAAACCAAGTCGCTCAGCGGGAGGATTTGGATAACATCAAGCTGGGTGCTGGTGGTATCAGAGACATTGAATTTATTGTGCAGGCCTTTCAGTTGATTTATGGTGGCAGGCATCCTCAATTACAGGTGAAATCTTGTTTACAAGCGATGCAGGTATTACATAAGCTTGAGTATTTAGAGAGGACTACTTATCAAGAGCTCCAAGCCGCGTATCGTTTTTTACGTCGGCTTGAACACGCCATTCAAGCGATTAATGATCAACAGACTCAGCGTTTGCCACATGATCCGCAGTGGCAGTATAACTTGGCGGTTACCCTTGGGTTTGATGATTGGAACGCACTGTTAGATACCCTTAACCACCACCGAGACAATGTCAATGTTCCCTTTGAGCGTATGGTGACCGAACGTCAGGTACCGGATCATGAAGACACAGATCTTGAGCCCGAACATCTTGATGAACAGATTGCACGATTGAATGATGTGTTAACGGCAGAAAACCGAGTGCTATTAC
This sequence comes from Psychrobacter sp. UBA6739, assembly GCF_002453835.1. Taxonomy (NCBI): domain Bacteria; kingdom Pseudomonadati; phylum Pseudomonadota; class Gammaproteobacteria; order Moraxellales; family Moraxellaceae; genus Psychrobacter; species Psychrobacter sp. UBA6739. The sequence continues at coordinate 3,488 of NZ_DKHR01000058.1, read as the reverse complement.
AAGATTTTTGGCAGTCAAAGATGGTCGCTAACTTAAGCGATGAGGCTCGCGAGCGGTTGGATGACGCTTATCCTGTGATTATCCATGCGTTACTCGCTCATCAAGAGCAGCAGCAATTGGCCAATACCGCTTTGCCGCGTCTCATTACATTGCTCGAAGCGATTTGTCGTCGTTCTATCTATTTGGTGATGATTGCAGAAAATCCCAATGCGACAATTGAGCTGATACCCATGCTGTCGGCCAGTCCTTGGATTGCCAAAGAGTTGGCACATTATCCTGTGCTTTTAGATACTTTTTTACAGCAGCGCTATCGGCATTTACCAGACAAGCCTGAGTTGCGTGATATTTTGCGTCAACAGCTATTGCGCGTAGAGCCTAATGACGAAGAAGAGCTGCTCAGCGTATTAAGACTATTTAAGAAGAACCAAGTGTTGGCGGTCGCCGCCAGTGATGTATTGGCTGAGCGTCCGATTATGAAGGTGTCGGATTCTCTCACTTATATCGCAGCGGTGGTACTAGAAGCCGCATTAGAACGGGCTTTTGCAGAAATTGTCAAACGCTACGGTTATCCTATTGGACAAGATGGCGATCCAGTGACTGAGGCAGACTGCGGTTTTGCCATCATTGGTTATGGCAAGCTTGGCGGGCTAGAGCTGTCGTATTCTTCAGATTTGGATCTGGTGTTTTTACACAAAATAAAAGAGCAGGGCATGACTACGGGTGAAAAATCAGTCAGCGGTATGAAGTTTGCTGCCCGTTTGGTACAAAAGCTGATGAACTATCTCAATACCCAAACTCGAGATGGCCGCGCTTATGAGATTGATATGCGTCTACGCCCCTCAGGTAATGCTGGCATGATGGTGGTGTCTTGTCATGCTTTTGAAACCTATCAGCTAGAAAAGGCATGGTCGTGGGAGCATCAAGCCTTGGTACGGGCACGAGCGATTTGCGGTGACAAACGAGTGACGGCACGTTTTTGTGATATTCGCCGAGACGTATTGTCATTACCGCGCACGATAGAGCAGGTGCGTACAGAAGTCACCAGTATGCGTATTAAGATGCAAAAACATCTGGGCACCAGTCAATGGCAGCAACAAGCAGGTAAGTTTCATCTTAAACAAGATGCAGGCGGGATCATCGATATTGAATTCTTAGCGCAATTTGCAGTATTGGCTTATTCGCATGAGCATCCGAGCCTGACCAAATGGAGCGACAACGTTCGTATTTTCGAAGAAGTGGCATCACTAGGTATTTGGGAGGAGCAAGTCTGCCAAGATTTAACGGATGCTTACCTCAGAATTCGTGCTGCTACTCATCAATTGGCACTATCAGAGCAATCGCTATTGGTGGATGAGTCACTGTGGAAAGAAACACGAGCATTAGTACAAGCGCAATGGCAACATTTGATGGGTGTTAATTTGTCCGATGGCGATTCGCCCAATTCTTAAGAAGGTTTTTGCTTATAAATAATAGCCTGTGATACTCAAACTAAAAGATTTCATTTGCTAGCACCGCCAATGATATAATCGGCGACACATTACGATAAAGCTGTCAGTTGTTGGTTATTACTTAGTAAGGATAACACTATATTTTAGCAATAAAATTTGACGCTGCGGTGTTATCATATGATGTTGATAAATACGATTAAACGAAACCTCTAGTTGAAGCATTTATACGTGCGTCGACTATACCTAAAAAAATAGCCGTTAGTGCTAACATAAGGATTATAAAATGAATATGGCAACACAAGATGGTAAGCTTTGGATGAATGGCACAATGATTGAGCAGCCAGATGCCAAAGTCCATGTGCTGACGCATAGCCTGCATTATGGCATGGCTGTGTTTGAAGGTGTGCGCGCGTACCAAACTGCTGATAATCGTACGGCAATTTTTCGTCTAAAAGAGCACACCGAGCGTCTGTTAGGCTCTGCAAAAATCTTTCAAATGAATGTACCGTTTGATGCAGCGACTCTGGAGCAGGCGCACAAAGATGTGGTCAAGCAAAACAACTTGGCAGAAGCCTATATCCGCCCACTAATTTGGGTCGGTGCAGAAAAGCTTGGTTTATCGTCACGTGATAACAGTATCAATGCAATGGTTGCTGCTTGGCATTGGGGCGCTTATCTGGGTGAAGAGGGCATCAAGAACGGCATCCGTGTAAAAACCTCTTCATTTACTCATCATATGACCAATGTGACCATGTGTAAGGCAAAAGCCTCGAGCAACTATCCAGTGTCCATCATGGCAAACCAAGAAGTCACTCGTAATGGTTATGACGAAGCTATCTTGATGGATCCGCAGGGTTACGTTTGCCAAGGTGCAGGCGAAAACTTATTCTTAGTAAAAGATGGTGTATTGCATACACCAGATTTAGCGGGCGGTGCACTTGACGGAATCACGCGTCGTACTATCATTCAATTTGCCGATGATCTAGGCATCAAAGTCGTTGAACGCCGTATCACTCGTGATGAGTTTTATTTGGCGGATGAGATATTCATGACGGGTACGGCGGCTGAAGTCACACCTATTCGTGAATATGATGACCGTACTATCGGCAATGGTGGACGTGGACCTTTGACTGAGCAGCTACAAACCTTGTACTTTGATGTAGTACATGGTCGCAATGAGCAATATATGGATTGGTTAAGTTTTATTGATTAATATTTAGAATTATGTTGTATGAGATAAAAAAGCTAAGACTGTTTTAAGTCTTAGCTTTTTTGTTGAGTGGTATTAATCGGTATTCTAAAGTAAAGTTCATACACTATAACTATACGCTCGCACATAATTTATGGATGCGGTATCATAACGTCGCTTAGTTTCAAGCTATATCTAGCTATGGTGTCCATCTACAAACACGGCTGCTTAGCATATCGATTCTTAAAGCAGGTGCGTTCAAATTGAGAGCGTCACAAAACATTATTTTTAGCTAAGTCTGGCTTTACTTTGAATAGATTAATGGAGAAGCCGTTGAGAGTCTTACATTTTGTCACTGGTGGCTTTTCAGGAGCCACGAAAGTTGCTATTGATTTGGTTGAGGCACACAATCAAATAGAATCGACTGAAAACCTGTTAGTACTGCGTCGCAAAAAAACGACCGTACCAGAAAAGCTTGCTGAACTTGAAGGTAAAGATATCGATTACAAGGTTGTCACAGGTACTAACCATCTTGCGACCCTTCACGAATTAAAAAAACTATGTGTGCAATGGCGACCTGATATATTGGTTGCGCATGGGTTTCCTGAGCATTTACTGGGAAGACGGGCAGGGCTATTGGCACAAGTACCTTGCTTGGTACAAGTGGAACACAACTCTAAAGAGCGCTATACACCTTGGAAGATATACCAAACGCGTAAACTAAGTAAATCAACTGCTAGAATTGTGGCTGTCTCTGAAGGCGTAGCCCAAGTCTTATCTGAGCAGGGTCTTCACGCACCCATTCAAGCCATCCCAAATGGTATTGATACCACTCGATTTGGCGGTGTGAA